>CAZZWW010000022.1:0-17187 GCA_964657815.1 Vulcanimicrobiota bacterium
CCGGGCCAGCGCCGCGCGACGTTTCTGCCCGGCCGAGAGATAGGCCGCGGGCAGGGCGGCGAGGCGGGCGATGCCGAAGGCGGCGAGGGCGCTCTCGACCGCCATTCCGGGGCTCGCGTGGCGAGAATCCGGAACCGGTGCGCGTCGGCCGCTCGCGGCATCGGGCGTGCTCACCGGTTCCGGTTTCGCCTTCGACGCCCCGGAACGGCAAGCGAGCATGCTGGCCCAGAACGCGAGGTTCTCCTCCACGGTGAGCGTCGGCTTCAGCGCGTCCTCGTAGCCGAGGTAGTGCACCGTCTCGACCCCGCGAATCTCCGCGTCGGCGAGGCCGTGATCGATGCGTCCGGCGCTCGCCGGCAGCAGCCCGGCGAGCGTGCGCAGCAGCGTCGACTTGCCCGCGCCGTTGCGCCCGGTGACGAGCACGGTCTCGCCCGGGCCGAGCGCCAGCGACAGGCCGGCGATGACCAGCCGCCCGCCGCGCTCGACGTCGAGTCCGTCCACGCGGAGAAGTGTCTCAACCAAGCCTTCGGCGCTCGTCTTGCATTGCGTCGGGGATGGAGGCAGGACGTAGCCTGTCCACCTTGGATTGGCTACAAGCGCGGCCGATCCTTCTTTTCGATCCGCAACTTCGGGAACCCATCGATGGCATCGCTCGACAGCTTCAAGTGCCGCAAGACGCTTCAGGTGGGTGACAGGACGTACACGTATTACTCGCTCGAGGATGCCGAGAAGAACGGGCTCAGCGGCCTTTCGAAACTGCCGTTCTCGATGAAGGTGCTGGTCGAGAACCTGCTGCGTTACGAGGACGGCAAGACCGTCAAGAAGGCCGACATCGAGGCCTGCGCCGCCTGGATCGAGAACAAGGGCAAGACCGAGCAGGAGATCGCCTTCCGCCCGGCGCGCGTGCTGATGCAGGATTTCACCGGCGTGCCGGCGGTGGTCGACCTCGCCGCCATGCGCGACGCCATGTCGAGCCTCGGCGGCGACCCGCAGAAGATCAACCCGATGGTGCCGGTCGACCTCGTGATCGACCATTCCGTCATCGTCGACGCCTTCGGCACGGACCGCGCGCTCAAGACCAACGTCGACCTCGAATATTCGCGCAACGGCGAGCGATACAAGTTCCTCAAGTGGGGGCAGGGCTCCTTCGCCAACTTCCGCGTCGTGCCGCCCGGTACCGGCATCTGCCACCAGGTCAACCTCGAGTACCTGGCGCAGACCGTGTGGACCAAGACCGAGGAGGTTCCGGCGGAGGAGCACGGCAAGGGGCTGATCGCCGGCGCGATCGATGCCGTGAAGGGCGCCCTCTCGTCGGACGGCGCCAAGACCACCACCGTCGAGGTCGCCTATCCCGACTCGCTCGTCGGCACGGACTCGCACACCACCATGGTCAACGGCCTCTCCGTGCTCGGCTGGGGCGTCGGCGGCATCGAGGCCGAGGCCTGCATGCTCGGCCAGCCGCTCTCCATGCTGCTGCCCGAGGTCATCGGCTTCCGTCTCACCGGCGAGCTCAAGGCCGGCGTCACCGCCACCGACCTGGTGCTGACCGTCACCCAGATGCTGCGCAAGAAGGGCGTCGTCGGCAAGTTCGTCGAGTTCTACGGTCCCGGCCTCACCGGCATGACGCTGGCCGACCGCGCCACCATCGGCAACATGGCGCCCGAATACGGCGCCACCTGCGGCTTCTTCCCGATCGACAAGGAGACGCTGGCCTACCTCACCATGTCCGCGCGCGACGAGGGCCGCGTCCACCTCGTCGAGCATTACGCCAAGGCGCAGGGCCTGTTCCGCACCGAAGAGACGGCCGACCCCGTGTTCACCGACACGCTCGACCTCGACCTCGGCACCGTCGTGCCCTCGATGGCCGGCCCGAAGCGGCCGGAAGGACGCATCGCGCTGGAGGACGTCGGCAGCGGCTTCGCGACCTCGCTCGCCAAGGAATACAAGAAGACCGGGAACGTCGAGGCCCGCTACGCCGTCGAGGGCAAGGACTGGAACCTCGGCCACGGCGACGTCGTGATCGCCGCCATCACCTCCTGCACCAACACGTCCAATCCCAACGTGCTGATCGGCGCCGGCCTGCTGGCGCGGCGCGCGGTGGAGAAGGGCCTCACCGCCAAGCCCTGGGTGAAGACCTCGCTCGCCCCTGGCAGCCAGGTCGTCGCCGAGTACCTGACCCAGTCCGGCCTGCAGGCCGATCTCGACAAGCTCGGCTTCAACCTCATCGGCTTCGGCTGCACCACCTGCATCGGCAACTCGGGCCCGCTGGCGCCGGAGATCTCGCAGACGATCAACGAGAACGGCATCGTCGCCGCCGCCGTGCTCTCGGGCAACCGCAACTTCGAGGGCCGCGTCTCGCCCGATGTCCAGGCCAACTACCTCGCCTCGCCGCCGCTCGTCGTGGCCCACGCCATCGCCGGCACGGTCTCGATCGACATGCAGACGCAGCCGCTCGGCAAGGGCAGCGACGGGCAGGACGTCTACCTCAAGGACATCTGGCCGACGGCGGCGGAGGTCAACGAGTTCATCGAGAAATACGTGACGCGCAAGGTCTTCGCCGAGCGCTACGCCGACGTGTTCGGCGGCGACGCGCACTGGCGCGACGTCAACGCGCCGCAGGGCGAGACCTACGCCTGGGACATGGGCTCGACCTACGTGCAGAACCCGCCGTACTTCGAGGGCATGACGATGGAGCCCGACGCCATCGACGACATCGTCGACGCCCGCATCCTCGCCCTCTTCGGCGACAAGATCACCACCGACCACATCTCGCCGGCCGGCTCGATCAAGCAGGCGTCGCCCGCCGGCACCTACCTCTCCGAGCACCAGGTGCCGGTGAAGGACTTCAACCAGTACGGCACGCGCCGCGGCAACCACGAGATCATGATGCGCGGCACCTTCGCCAACATCCGCATCAAGAACTTCATGCTGCAGGGCGACGACGGCAACGTGCCGGAGGGCGGCAACACCAAGCACTGGCCCGACGGCGCCGAGATGCCGATCTTCGACGCGGCGATGAAATACGCCGAGGAGAAGACCCCGCTGGTGGTCTTCGCCGGCGCCGAATACGGCAACGGCTCCTCGCGCGACTGGGCGGCCAAGGGCACCAAGCTGCTCGGCGTGCGCGCGGTCATCGCCGAGAGCTTCGAGCGCATCCACCGCTCCAACCTCGTCGGCATGGGCGTGCTGCCCCTGACCTTCCAGGAGGGCACGACCTGGTCGACGCTCAAGCTCAAGGGCAACGAGGTCGTGACGCTGCACGGCCTGAAGGACGGCCTGCGCCCGCGCCAGACGATGGAGATGAGCATCCAGTACGACGACGGCCGCACGGAAAAGGTGCCGCTGCTCTGCCGCATCGCGACGCTGGAGGAGCTGGAGTACTTCAACAACGGCGGCATCTTGAGCTACGTGCTGCGGCAGCTCGCCAAGGCGGCGTAGCGTTGGGGTTTGGCGTCCCGATCCAGTAGCCTCATGGTGAGGAGGCCGAAGGCCGTCTCGAACCACGAGGCGGTCCACGATCGTCGCCTCCTGGAGCCCTCGTGGTTCAGGCGGCGCTTCGCGCCTCCTGACCGTGAGGGGTTGTTTCTCGCCACCGCCGCCGAGCCGGGGAGACGGTCCTCATGCGGGTCGAAGAAGCCATCGCCAGCGCCAAGAGCTTCTTCGAGAAGGTCTTCGCCGAGGAGCAGATCTCTCACGTCCGTCTGGAAGAGGTCGAGTACGACGAGGCCGGCAAGGCTTGGCTGGTGACGTTGAGCGCCGTCCAGCCATCCTCGTCCGTCGATCGCTGGACGGCGATGATCGACAAGTCGGGGCTTCACCGGTCCTATAAGACGGTCACGATCGACGACGGCGGCTCTCGGCTTCCTTCGGTCAAGATCAGGCAAATCTATGGAGAGGCCTGACAAGACCATCCTGCTCGACGCCAACCTGCTGGTGCTTCTCGTCGTCGGCACCGCTTCGAGGCAGCTTATTGCGAAGCACAAGAAGACCAGAACCTTCACCGTCGCGGACTACGATCGGCTCGTCGCGGTGCTTGGAGACTGTCGAGTTGTCGTGCTCCCGCCATCGCCGCGGAGGCATCCAACCTCATCGCTTGTCACCAAGAGCCGGAAAGAGGGAGGCTCGTGGTTGTCCTGAAAACCTTTCTTCGCGAGACCGATGAAGAATATGTTCCGAGTCGGCATGCGGCCTTGCAGCGAGAATACGCGTTGGTCGGGTTGACCGATGCGGCCATCCTGTCGACAGCAGAAATGGAAATCCTGACGACCGACGCTCTGCTCCACGTCGCTGCGCCGAAGCGCGGCGTTGCGGCGACCAACTTCAACCACCTGCGATAGCGGCGGCATGCGAGGCGCTCGTCAGCTTGGCCTTTCGCTCCTCGCGCTCGCCGCCATCATCGTCGCGCTGGTGAAGCTCGTCGGCGCCACCCACGGCCTTTCCGTCTCCACGCTCGACATCGCCGGCACGCCTGCCACGATCTACCGCCCGCAGGACGGCAAACCGGCGCCCACGATCGTCATCGCCCACGGCTTCGCCGGCTCGCGCGAGCTGATGCAGCCGTTCGCGATCACGCTCGCGCGCAACGGCTACGTCGCGATCACCTTCGATTTCCTCGGACACGGCAAGAACCCGCACCCGCTGCGCGGCAGCATCACGGAGGCGAACGGGGCGACGAAGGCGCTGGTCGGCCAACTCGACACGGTCGTCGCCTTCGCCCGCACCGTGGCGGGCGGCGACGGGCGCGTCGCGCTGCTCGGCCATTCCATGGCCTCCGACATCGTGGTGCGCGAGGCCATGGCGCATCCCGACATCGCGGCCACCGTCGCCGTCTCGATGTTCGCGCCGGACCTCACCGCGACGGCGCCGCGCGACCTGCTGGTGATCGTCGGCGCGCTGGAGCCGCAGGTGCTGAAGGATGAGGGCCTCAAGGCCGTCGCGATGGCGGCCCACGGCCCCGTCGAGCCGCGGAAGACCTATGGCAGCCTCGCCGGGGGTACGGCGCGGCGCGTGTCGTTCTCCGGCGGCGTCGAGCACATCGGCGTGCTCTACAGCGCCGACTCGATGCGCGAAGCGCTGGACTGGCTCAACGCCGTCTTCGACCGTCGCGGCTCCGGATACCTCGAGGTGCGCGGGCGCTGGCTCGGCCTGCTGTTCCTCGGCCTCGTGGTGCTGGCGCGGCCGGTGCTCGGCCTGCTGCCGCCGGTGACGGCGGAGCCGCGCGGCGCCGGACTGCGCTGGCGCCGGCTCGTGCCGGTGGCGGTCGCCCCGGCGATCCTGACGCCGCTGATCCTGTGGAAGGCGCCCACCCACGTCCTGCCGCTGCTGCTCGGCGACTACCTCGCCGCGCATTTCCTCGTCTACGGGCTGCTCACGGCGGCCGGGCTCTGGCTCGCCCGCGAGCGCGACCCCCACGCCGATGCGCCGATCTCGGTCGCCCGCTTCGCGCTCGGCTTCGCCGTGCTCGCGTTCTACAGCATCGTGGTCTTCGGCCTGCCGATCGATGCGTTCGTCGCCTCGTTCCGGCCGATCCCGGTGCGGGTGCCGCTGATCCTCGCCCTGCTGGTCGGCACGCTGCCGTACTTCCTCGCCGACGAGTGGCTGACGCGGGGGCCGGCCGCGCCGCGCGGCGCCTACGCCTTCACCAAGCTGTGCTTCCTCGCCTCGCTGGCCATCGCCGTGGCGCTGAACCTGGAGACGCTGTTCTTCCTGATCATCATCGCCGCCGTGATTCTGCTGTTCTTCGTGATCTACGGCCTGTTCAGCGCCTGGACCTACCGTGCCACCCACCACCCGCTGGTCGGCGGGGTCACCAACGCGCTCGCCTTCGCCTGGGCCATCGCCGTGACGTTTCCGCTGCTGACGGGCTGATCGGAACCGGCGGCCCGACCAGGTCATTCTGCTGATGTGACGCCGGAGCGCGCCGCATCCGCGCCGCAAAATGCGCATGGCCATTCGCTGGGGGGTGTGTCCCCCCCCCCGATGTCGCCGTACGGCGACATGGGGTTGGATCAGAAGCGCAGCGTGACGGTGGCGCCGAAGACCGCGGCGTTGCGGATCGGCGCGATGCCGTCGCCGAGCGGGTTCGGAACGTGGCCGCCGGGGTGGAGGATGTACTGAAAGTCCGGCTGGATCGCGAGGCCGGGCACGATGCGGGCCTGGTAGGTCAGCTCGAGCACGGCCTCGTAGTCGCGCACCGGGCCGGCGAGGCCGGTGTCGGCGTTGCGGTCGCGATCCGAGGCGGCGACGTTCGGCGAGACCTTGGCGAAGGCCGCCGCGATGCCGAACAGGTCGTCGGGACGCGACGGCAGCACGCCGAAGGCGGAGAGGCCGACGTCGACGTAGAGGTCGACGAGGTTGCGGTCGGCCGGGGCGCCGATCACGCGGGCGAAGAGGCCGATGCCCTTCTCGGCATCGGCGCCCGGAGCCCGATAGATCTGCTGGTCGAGGATGCCGTAGAAGGCGCCGTTTCTGAAATGCTCGACCGGCATGCCGTCGCTGCCGTGCACCGCCAGCGGCCGCCCGTCCGAGCCGAAGCGGTCGTCGGCGAAGCGCCCGAAATGGCCGTAGGCGCCGAGCTTGAGCGTGCCGGGCAGGCCGCCGGCGCCCTCGCCGCGGTTGTAGCGGTAGTGCGCCTCGGCGATCACGAGCGGCGGGTCGCCGACTCGGAAGTTGGTGCCGGACGGGTCGCAGGCCTGCTTCTCCTGCGCGCACGGCCCGGCGGGGTCGCCGTCGAAGACGGCGGCGATGAAGGAGAGCCTGTCGTTGGCCACGACCTTCAGCCGCGCGGCGGGAGTGGAGAGCGGGTAGGCCGGCCCGCCGTCGGGGAGGTCCACCGAGGGCAGGCCGGGCCAGCCGAAGCTGGCGTTGATGAAGTTGGCGGCGTAGTCGCTGGTCAGGAATTCGACGTCGATGCCCTGCTGGCCGAGCCGCAGCGAGACGCGCTCGCCGAAGCGCTGCTCGTACCAGGCCTCGTAGAGCCGGGTCGAGGGGAGCGCCCCGATGTCGTTGATCGACAGGATGTTGCCGATGCGCGTCGTCGAGAGATCCTCGCCGTGGATCTGGAACAGGTTGGCGTGCAGCGTGGCGCCCGGCAGGCCGAACAGCTTGGTGGCGTCGAAATCCGCCTCGACGTCGAGCCGGCCGCTGTAGGTCGCGCCGCGCTTGAGGCCGCCGGACAGCACGCCGTAGGGATCGCCGAGGTAGACGCCGTAGAGCGAGACGCCGGCCGCCCGCAGCCTGTCGCGGGCGGCGTCGATCGGATTGAGCGCCGGGACGCCCTCGAAGATCGAGGGACCTTCCAGCTCGTCGTCGCCGATCGCGCGGGCGGCGTTGACCTGCGGCGAACGGAGCTGCGGCTTCTGGGTCGGTCCGGCCGCGCTCGGCGCGTCGTCATCGTCTCGACCGAGCGCGGGAGAGGCGAACGCCAGCGTCGAGGCCAAGGCGACGAGGCCGAGGACCGTGGTCGCCTTCATCGCGGACGCCGCTGCGCCATGTCCCCCAACCGCCGCCAAGGGCTCAGCGTGTTGCCGATTGTTCCCGGAACAGACGAGCCACGCGGCACGCTCGTGCGCAATCGGCGGAACGACCCGCGCGCTCGTTTCGCGGCGGCGCTGGCGCGGCGGCAACACTCCGGCCGTCAGCTCTCGCCGATCGCCCGCTCCAGATCGTCTGCAAGCGCCTGCACGCGCTCGGCGTTGGCGCCGGGCTGCTCCTGCCAGGGCGAGCGCGAGGTCGAGCGGATGTCGACGCGGGTGCGAGCGCCGACGCCGCGGATGCGTACCGTGACGTCGGCGGGGAAACCCATCAGCCCCGGGCTCACCACCATGTCGATGTGGCCGGTGGCGAAGTTCTCGGACTTGGCTTCGGCCACGACCTTCCACTTGCGGCGCTTGACGAGCTTGTGGACCGCCGTCTCGACGTCGGCCGCGTCGGCATCGAGATCGAGCGTCTGGAGGTCGGGGTAGAGCTTGTCTTGCAGCGCCGCATCGGCGGGGCTCGGCTTGGCCGGCGGCACGTAGCCATGACGCGCGTTCCGAGCCACCGCCGTGTCGAGGAAGCGTGGCGGATCGTCGAGGCTCGTTGCGGCGTCGACCACGGTGGGCGCGCGGTGCGTCTGCGCGAGATAGGCCGGGTAGGCGAAGAGCAGCGCCGCCAGCGCGAGCCCCTGGAGCGCCAGCGCGATGCCGCGATAGCCGGTGTACCAGATCACGGCCATGGCGAAGAGCGCGAACACCACGGCGAGCCCGGCGAGCGTCAGCGCGCCGCCCTCGATCGACAGCGAGGCCCGCGCATCGAGGCCCTTGTGCGACAGCGCCACGCCGATCAACGCGACGAAAAGCGCGAAGAGCGCGACGTTGCGGCTCCACAAGGCCGAGCGGGCCAGCGGGTTTTCGAGGATCAGGCGACGCATGGGTCCGCGGGTCTGGGTCTCACGGCGCGATCGGCTCGGCGGCTGCCGCAGTCGGCCAGCGATAATCCTTCAGGAGCGCGCGCAAGCCAAGCTTGTTGATCTTGCCCGCCGCGGTATGCGGGATCTCGTCGAGGAGCAGGACGTCGTCGGGCATCCACCACCGCGCGATCTTGCCTTCGAGGAAGGCGAGCACGTCGGTCTTGTCCGGCGAGCGGCCGGGCGCGGGAACGACGATGAGCAGAGGGCGCTCGGACCACCTCTCGTGCGCCATGCCGATGACGGCCGCCTCGAACACGTCGGGATGGGCGACCGCGAGGTTCTCGATCTCGATGGAGGAGATCCATTCCCCGCCGGACTTGATGATGTCCTTGGCGCGATCGGTGATGTGCATGGTGCCGTCGGGCTCGATCGTCGCGATGTCGCCCGTGTCGAACCAGCCCTGCGCGTCCACCGCCGGCGTCTCCTCGCGGTAGTAGGCCTGCGTCACGCAGGGGCCCCTCACCTTCAGCCGCCCGAAGGTCCTGCCGTCCCAGGGCAGGGCGCGGCCCTCGTCGTCGGTGATGATCATCTCGACGCCGAAGGGCGCGCTGCCCTGCTTCGTCTTCGCATCGTAGAGCGCGTCGCCGGCGAGAGGCATCGCGTCGGGCTTGAGCGTGCCGATCGTCCCCAGCGGGCTCGTCTCGGTCATGCCCCAGGCGTGGAAGACCTCGATCCCGAAGTCGCGTTCGAAGGCGACCACCATCGAGCGCGGGCAGGCGGAGCCGCCGACGGCGACCTTGCGCAGCCGGCTCGGCTTGCGGCCCAGCTCGGCCATCGTGGCGAGCAGCATCATCCACACCGTCGGCACGCCGGCGCTGATCGTCACGCCTTCGTTCTCCATCAGTTCGAACACCGAGGCGCCGTCCAGCCTGGCGCCGGGCATCACCATCTTGGCGCCGGTCATCGGCAGGGCGTAGGCGGTGGCCCAGGCGTTGGCGTGGAACATCGGCACGATCATGAGGAAGCTGTCGGGCGCGCCGGCGCAGAGCGAGCCCGCCGCGCAGGCCTGCCAGGCGTGCAGCACGTTGGACCGGTGCGAGTAGAGCACGCCCTTGGGCTGGCCCGTGGTGCCGGAGGTGTAGCAGAGCCCGGCGGCGGTCCGTTCGTCGAAGCGCCCCCAGGCGAAATCGTCGTCGGCTTCGGCGAGCCAGCTCTCGTAGGACACGGCGTTCCTGAGACTCGTTGCCGGCATGTGCGCGTCGTCGGTGAGGACGATGGTGCGTTCCAGGCTCGGCAGCCTGTCGGCGAGCCGCTCGAGAAGCGGCACGAAGGTGAGATCGACCATCATCAGCCGGTCCTCGGCATGATTGAGGATCCAGGCGATCTGCTCGGGGAACAGCCGCGGGTTCACCGTGTGGCAGATCGCGCCGATGCCGGAGATGGCATACCAGGCCTCGACGTGGCGCCAGCTGTTCCAGGCCAGTGTCGCGACACGGTCGCCGATCCCGATCCCGTCCATGCTCAGCCGCTTGGCCCCGCGCAGCGCCCGCCCGCGGATCGCCGAATAGTTTGTTCGATGGATAGGACCTTCGATGGAGCGGGTGACCACCTCGCGCCCGCCGTGCTGGATGGCGGCGTGATCGATGATCTTGTGCAGCAGCAGCGGCCAGTCCTGCATCAGTCCGTGCATGATTCATCCCGCTGTCTGCATGTCACGCGCGGCAGCTGCTGCTCAAAAGCAAGGCAGATGACCTTATCGGTCCACGAAACAGCCATACGTGACGCCCATGCTCCGGCACGTCCGGCATGCCGTCGATTCATCACGGCATATCGCACGGGGGAACGATCGCCACCGGGTTTTAGTCGGCGGTTAACTCTCGTGATCGAAGCTGGCCCTAAGAAGACGACACGGCCACCTCTGTCGTCCAACGAGTGAGCGAGTCTCAACATGGAACCGATCCTCTCGAACGTCTCCGCCGGCCACCGCAACGAGCCCCGCGACCTGCAGTCCCGCCTCTATCGCGAGATCGGGATCTCGGCCGTCGCCGCCGCGCTCCAGGCCAGCGACACGACTGCGCAGGCGAGCGCCCGCGAGAAGCGCGAGCGTCAGGTCCGCCGCGCCGCCTAGCGTCGGCCTGCCGATCCTTCGGAGACCGCGATGCTGAGCCGGCGCGTCTTCCTGCAGGGCACCGGCGGCCTCGTCTTGGGCGGCAGCGGCACCGCGGCTTACGCCTGCGGCATCGAGCCGGGTCTTCGGCTCGACGTCACGACGTACCGGCTGACGCCGCCGGGCTGGCCGAGCGGCCTGAAGCTGCGCTGTGCCGTCGTCGCCGACATCCACGCCTGCGAGCCTTGGATGTCGCTCGACCGCATCCGCGAGGTCGTCGCCGTCACCAGTGCGCTGGCCCCCGATGTCACGGTGCTGCTCGGCGACTTCAATGCCGGCCACAACTACGTCACCGGCGCCGTCCTGCCGCAGCAATGGGGCGCCCTCGTCGCGGCGCTCAAGGCGCCGCTCGGGACCTATGCGATCCTCGGCAACCACGATTGGTGGCACGGCGCGCTGCCGTCGATGAAGGCCGACGGCGCCGAGGCGGTGCGTCGCGCGCTGAAGCAGGCCGGCGTCGCCGTGCTCGAGAACGACAGCGTCGCGCTGGCCAAGGACGGGCGACGCGTCTGGCTCTCCGGCCTCGCCGACCAGATGGTGGTGCGCACCGGCCACAAAGGCCATTACGGGCTCGACGATCTCGACGGCACGCTGGCGCAGGTCACCGACGACGCGCCCGTGATCCTGCTCGCCCACGAGCCCTACATCTTTCCCAAGGTGCCGGCGCGCGTGTCACTGACTTTATGCGGCCACACGCACGGCGGCCAGGTCAACCTGCCGGTCCTGAGCGACTGGTGGAACCGCCACGAGCTCGGCACCCGCCACGTCTATGGCCACATCGTCGAAGACGACCGCCACATGATCATCTCGGCAGGCCTCGGCACCTCGATCGCGCCGGTCCGCTTCATGCGGCCGCCGGAGATCGTGCTGGTTGAGCTGGGCGGCGAGAGCGAGACGGCGAACGTCCCGGTGTTCTGATCATCGACACAAGTCTGTTTCTTAAATCTTTCGAGCGCACCATCCCACCAGCTGCAAAAGGCGGATTTCGTCGTGAACGCCATTGTCAAAAAACCGCAGTTCGTCTTGTGGCTGGCCGTTCTCATTCAGTTGCCAATCCAGCTGTTCTTCACGATATGGGCCGGTGGCTTCTTCGGAGGGATCGCGTTCAGCGCCACAGGATCGAAGCATCCGGCGATCTTCATCGTGATCGGCGCCCTCGCATTCGTCGTAATCCCCTGCGTCACGATCCTCGGCAAGAAGCTCAGCTACGAGCGGACGGAATACAGCTTCTACCTCGACCATGTGGAGGTCACGGAAGGTTTCTTCTCGCGGCAGATGAAATCCGTCGCCTACACCGATATCCGCGAGGTGACGCTTCGGCGCGGCTTGTTCCAGCGCTCATGCGGGCTTGGAACGATCTACTTGGGTACGCTCGCAACCGGATCAGCACGCCAGTCCAACCCCTTTTCTGCGTTCGGCTTCGATTCCGCCAGCGCGAGCGGCGTGACAGTGCGCGACCTGCCGGAGCCTGATGCCGCTTACGCCGAGATCCGCAACCGCATCGAGGCCGCGAAGTCGGCCTCAGCGCGGGTGAGCCAGCTCTGACCTCGCCGAGCGGGACATTTCGGTGGATCATCCTCGATGTCGAGGTACGCCCGTCTTCTAGACGTGCTCCGGCGCCCGTTCGGCATCGTCGCCCTTCAACTCGTGGCGCATGATCAGCGGCACCTGGGCGAAGGTGAAGACGAAGATCAGGATCACCGTGCCGGGGAATTTGAACAGCACCCAATGGTCCCAGGTCATGGTGCGCCGGACGATCTCGTTGAGCACGGCGAGGAACAGGAAGAACACGCCCCAGCGCAGCGTCAGGACGGACCAGCCGCGCTCCGTCAGCTTCATCGCCTGCTCGAGCATGATCGGCAGCAGCGGCCGCCCGAGCGCGAGCCCGCCGAGCAGCGCGGCGCCGAACAGGGCGTAGAGGATCGTCGGCTTCATCTGGAAGAAGGTCTGGTCGTGCAGCCACAGCGTCAGGCCGCCGAACACCAGCACCAGGACGGCGGTCACCAGAGGCATCACCGGCAGCCGGCGCGTCTTGGCGAAGAACACGATCAGCGCCGCCACGGTCGCCACCATCAGCACCGCCGTGGCGGTGAAGAGCCCGGCCTGCTTGCCCTCGAAGAGGCTCGCGGGGAAGATCAGACGCATGGTCGGCTCGAAGATCTTCGGCCGGAAGTTGGCGAGGAGGAAGAGCGCCAGCGGACCCATCTCCAGCGCGAACTTGAGGCCGGCCGGCATGGTGCGCGGAGGCAGGGTCGCGGCCGGCGAGGTCTCGGGGAGCAGGCTCTTCGTCATGCCGACCTCTCGCAAATGCGTGCGGCGACGGCAAGGCCTGCGGGATGGCAGCCGGCGGGGGCAGCCCGGGGTTCGCTTACGTCTCGTATCAAGCCGTTCGACCAATTGTCTCAAATTGGGTCACAGCCTGTTGCTATCTCTCGCCTTTTTCCAGACCGGCGAGGACGATGCCGAGGAAGCGCTCCAGTTCATCGTCGATCGCCTCGACCGGCATCTCCACGAGCTTCTGCTCCAGCCCGAGCGCGACGATGCCGTGGACGGCGCTGAACAGGGTGCGGGCCTGGCGCTTGACCATGCCCTCGTCGCAGCCGGGCATCAGCGTGGCCAGGCGCCGTTCCAGGCGCACGAAGAGCCGGGTCTGGTCGGCCGCGAACCAGTCCGGCAGCGCGGCGTCGGGCGCCATGCGGAACTCGAACAAGGCGCGCCACAGATTGCGGTTGGCGGCGGCGAAGGCCGCGTAAGCCTTGGCCCAGGCGACCAGCTGCGCCTCCGTGTCCCGAGCGCTCGGCGTTTCGGCCGCGTCCAGCGCGACATCGAGCGTCGCCAACGTGCGTTGGCCTACCCTCAGCACCAGCTCGTCGAGGTCGACGACGAGGTTGTAGATCGCGCCGAGCGAGCAGCCGACGCAGGCGGCGAGGTCGCGCGCCTTCAGCGCTGGCAGGCCGCCCCGCGCGATCGCCGCGCTGGCGCAATCGATCAGGGCGTCGCGCTGCGCCGCGCGTCGGTCGGCGATCTCAACCATGTCGTCGCTCGATGTCCGCAAAGCACTTGAACATTGTTCAAAACCGTCCTAGATTGAACGCCGTTCATATCAGCTGCCGGCCCCTTCGCAAGCGCGGGCCGGCCCGGTACAAGCGACAGCAGACGCGAGGACGACAAGCATGAGCGGCCATCTCCTTCGACGCCGTAAGTTCCTGCCACTTTTCGTGTGCCAGTTCTTCTCGGCCTTCAACGACAGCTACCTCAAGGCGGCGCTGGGCTTCATTCTCATAGACCGGCTCGCCGCCGGCACGTCGCAGACCTTGATCCAGGTGGCGACCGCCATCTTCATCGCGCCGTCGTTCGTGCTCTCGGCGCTCGGCGGCGAGTGGGCCGACCGCTACGACAAGGCCTTGATGGCGCGCCGCCTCAAGCTGGTCGAGTTCGGCGCCGTGGCGATCGCCGCCGCCGGCTTCCTGCTGCCGTCGCTGCCGCTGCTGTTCGTCTCGCTCGCTTGCTTCGGCACGCTGTCGGCGCTGTTCGGCCCGGTGAAATACGGCATCCTGCCCGATCACCTACATCGCGACGAGCTCGCCTCCGGCAACGCGCTGGTCGAGGGCGCGACCTTCATCGCCATCATCGCCGGCACCTTCGTCGCCGCGCTGTCGTCCAACGAGGGCCACGCCAACCCGATTGGCTTCGTGATCCTCACGCTGGTCTTCGCCGGCATCTCGTGGGGCGCGTCGCTGTTCATCCCGCGGACCGGGGAGGGCGCGCCGAACCTCGAGATCGACACCAACATCGTGCGCTCGACCAGCGTGCTGATGCGCGAGCTGTGGGCCGACACCCGTCTCTGGCGCGGCGGCATCGTCGTCAGCCTGTTCTGGCTCGTCGGCGCCATCGTGTTCGGCATGGTCGCGCCGATCGTGAAGTCGCAGCTCGGCGGCACCGAGATCGTGGTCTCGGTCTATTCCGCGGTGTTCGCCATCGGCATCGCATTGGGCTCGGCGCTCGCAGCCTGGCTGCTGAACGGCCGCATCCTGACCTTGCCGGCGCCGATCGCCGCCGTGATCATCGCGATCGTCTCGCTCGACATCGCCTGGACGCTGCACGGCGCCACCTCGCTCGGCGTCGGCGTCACGGTCGCGCCCTTCTTCCAGCACCCGATCGCATGGCATCTCGCCATCGACATGCTGATCCTCACCGCGGCCGGCGGCCTCTTCATCGTGCCGTCCTTCGCCGCCGTGCAGGCCTGGGCCAAGCCCGACCATCGCGCCCGCGTCGTCGCCGCCGTCAACGTGCTCTCGGCCCTGTTCATCGCCGGCGGCGCGATCTCCGTCGCCCTCGCGCTGCAGGTGCTGCACCTCTCGATCGCCACCGTGTTCGCGGTCATCGGCGTGCTCGCCTTCGTCGCCGCGGCCTGGATCTTCAGGACGCTGTCCACCAACCCGCTGCGCGACCTCGGCGCGATGGTGTTCCGCGTCTTCTACCGGCTCGAGGTCCACGGCCAGGAGAACCTCGACGCCGCCGGCCCCAACGCCATCATCGCGTTGAACCACGTCAGCCTGCTCGACGCGCCGATCGCCTTTTCCGTGCTCGACCAGGATCCCGTGTTCGCCATCGACACGGGCTGGGCCAACAAGTGGTGGATGAAGCCGGTCGTGCGCCACATGAATGCGATGCCGCTCGACCCGACGCGCCCGCTCGCCACGCGACAGCTCATCCAGACGGTGAAGGGCGGCGCGACGCTGGTGATCTTCCCCGAGGGGCGGCTCACGCGCACCGGCAGCCTGATGAAGGTCTACGACGGCCCCGGCCTCATCGCCGACAAGACGGGGGTGCCGGTCGTGCCCGTGCGCATCGAGGGCGCGGAGACGAGCCGCTTCTCCTATCTCACCAACACGGCGCTGGTTCAAGCGCATCAAGGTCACGATCCTGCCGCCGCGCCGCGTCGAGGTCGCCCCCGAGCTGAAGGGTCGCGCCCGCCGCCAGGCCGCCGGCGCCGCGCTCTACGCCATCATGTCCGAGATGGTGTTCGAGACCACCTCGACCGACCGCACCGTGTTCCAGGCCGTCGTCGACGCCGCGCACGAGCACGGGCCGAACCACAAGGCCTTCGAGGATCCGGTCACCGGCACCATGACCTACAAGCGCGCGCTGATCGGCGCCCGCGTGCTCGGCCGCAAGCTGATGCCGCTGGCGCCCGAGGGCCGGGCGATCGGCCTGATGCTGCCGAACTCGATCGGCGCGGTGGTGTCGCTGTTCGCGCTGATGTCGGCGGGGCGCGTCGTCGCCATGGTCAACTTCTCCTCGGGCGCCGCCAACATCAAGTCGGCCGGCGCCGCCGCGCAGTTCGACACGATCGTGACGTCGCGGACCTTCGTCGAGAAGGGCAAGCTCGACAAGCTGGTGGCCGAGCTCGCGGGCTCGTTCAAGATCGTCTACCTCGAGGACGTGCGCGCCACCGTCGGCACGCTCGACAAGCTGAAGGCGCTGCTCGCATGGCGCAAGCCGCTGGTGCGGCGCGGCGCCGACGAGGCCGCCGTGATGATGTTCACCTCGGGCTCGGAGGGCAAGCCCAAGGGCGTCGTGCTGTCCCACCGCAACATGCTGTCGAACTGCGCCCAGGCCCGCGCCGTCGTCGACTTCGGCCGCGACGACAAGGTCTTCAACGTGCTGCCGATGTTCCACGCCTTCGGCCTGACGATCGGCACGATCGTGCCCACCGTCTTCGGCGCCAAGGTCTATCTCTACCCTTCGCCGCTGCACTACCGCATCATCCCGGAGCTGATCTACGGCTCCAACGCCACGATCCTGTTCGGCACCGACACGTTCCTCAACGGCTACGCGCGCGCCGCCAACGCCTACGACTTCCGCTCGCTGCGCTACGTCATGGCCGGCGCCGAGCCGGTGAAGGACTCGACTCGCAAGACCTATCTCGAGAAGTTCGGGCTGCGGGTGCTGGAGGGCTACGGCATCACCGAGATGGCGCCGGTGCTCTCGCTCAACACGCCGATGTTCAACAGGAACGGCACCGTGGGCCGGCTGATGCCGGGCATGAAGGCGCGGCTGGAGGCGGTCGACGGCATCGACGAGGGCGGCAAGCTCGTCGTCTCCGGCCCCAACACGATGCTCGGCTACCTCAAGGACGACCGGCCCGGCGTGCTGCAGCCGCCCCCGGACGGCTGGCACGACACCGGCGACATCGTCACCATCGACGACAAGGGCTTCATCACGATCAAGGGCCGCGCCAAGCGCTTCGCCAAGATCGCCGGCGAGATGGTCTCGCTCGCCGCCATCGAGGCGCTCGCCGCCGAGTTGTGGCCGGATGCGATGTCGGCCTGCGCGTCGTTGCCCGACGAGCGCAAGGGCGAGCGCGTGGTGATGATCACGCAACACCCCAACGCCAGCCGCGGCGAGTTTTCGGCCTTCGCCAAACAGAAGGGCGCCTCCGAGCTGATGGTGCCGGCCGAGGTCGCCACGCTGCCGACGATCCCGCTGCTGGGCTCGGGCAAGCTCGATTACGCGGCGGTGAAGCATCTCATCGAGGAGAGAGCGAAGAAGGCGGAAGCGGCTTAAGCCACACGACGCACCAGCCTCTTGCTTCTTGGCTTTGACCATCCATATGGATGGTGGCAGG
>CAZZWW010000023.1:0-16936 GCA_964657815.1 Vulcanimicrobiota bacterium
CCCTCGGTGGCGGTGGAGGCCTCGGGGGCGGCGCGGCCGCCGCCTCTCTTCCCAGCACCGACACGTATGTGAAGCAGCAGTTGGAAAGACGAGGTATTTAACGTGAAGCGCCTACGCCGCCTGCGGCCTGTTCGCATTACCGTCGCGGCGTTGGGTCTGACGCTGCTCGCCGAGCATGTTTCGGCGCAAGCGATCAACCCGATCGTGGGCGCGACATCGGCGCCTCCGATCGTCACGCAGAACAGCCTGTTTGGCGCGCCGATTTATGGCGGCGGCTACGGCTCGCCCTACGGGTATGGATCGCCGTACGGCTACGGCTCCTATCCCTATCAAAGCTTCAATCCCTCGACACAGGCCATCAACAATCCTCAGGCGACCTCCGGACAGCCGACGGTTCCGGGCCAAGTCCAGCTGCCGTCCAATCTGGGCGGCGGCGGTGGTGGCGGTGGCGGCAATGGGGGTGGCGGCGGTGGTCAGAGCGGCGGAGGCGGTGGCGGCAACGCACAGGGCAACCCGAGTGCGGCTCAGGGTGCCAGCTACGAGGTGATGCAGGACCCTAATTCTCCGCTCTACAAGCGCTACGATCGAAACGATCCGAAGACCGAGCAACTGCGACCGCAGATCCTTGAACAGATCGGGCGCGGGAAGGGCATCCGGCAAGGCTTCATCGACGAGTCCCACCGCATCTCGGCCTCGATCGAGGCGACCGCCGCGGCGCGCTTCGACGGGCGCTACGACTTCACAAAGCAGATGATCGGCGCGCACCTCGTGCCGCCGGTGATTGGCGAGGTCCACGACGTGGAGGAGCGCGCCGGCGACCGCGTGCTGTACCTCACCGTCGGCGCCTACCAGATCGTGCGGCCGGCGCGCCTGGTGCTGACGCCGCCGAACTGGCGCGATTACCTCTTCGTGGAGCCCGCCGACCCGCAGACCGCGATTTCCGCGCTCGCTCCGACCAACGGGGAGGAGCGCAGCCGCTTCGACGCGGCCTACGACCAGGGCATCGCCAAGGGCATCCAGGAAGCACGCGACACATTCGAGGACAACCTCAATCGTTTGGAGCGCGACTATACCGGCATGGAGCGATTCCACGAGCTGGCACGTCAGGGTGCCGTGAGCCTGCCCGTGGTTGCAGACCGCAAGCGCGCCGTACGGGTCGCCGACGGCGGCCAGCGCGCTTTCGTCGGCGAGCAGGTGGTCACGCTACGCGTCTCACCGTCGTTCAAGGCGGCACGCAAGAGTGCCTTCCGATGATCTTCGGCGTTCGGAAGCTCGGATCATGAACGTCGACCGACGCGCAATTCTTGGCGGCTTGACGGCGGCCGTGCTCGCCGGGGATGGCGACCGCGCCTACGCGCTCGACGTTGCCGCCTTTTCACGCCACCCAATCGGGCGCGAGAGCCTTTGGCTGCGCCGCCCGGACGGCGACGAGATCATGACGCGTTTCCGGGACGACAGCGGCTACCGGCGTGACGAAGTGCTGAAGCTTTCCTGGTTCCTGCGCGACCGCGCCGATGCCGACCATGCCGTCTGGATCGAACCCCGCCTGCTCGACCTCGTCGCCGGCGTCCAAGCGGCGATGTCTGCGGTGCACGGCGCCCCGGTGCCGCTGGTGCTCCTCAGCGGCTACCGCACGCCACAGCACAACGCGCGCATCGAGACCGCAGCGCGCAACTCTATGCACCTTTACGGCTACGCCGCCGACCTCATGGCGCCGGGCTACAACCCGCGTGCGGTGGCCCTGGCTGCCTCGTTCTACGCGCAGGGCGGAATTGGCCTCTACGACCGGTTTACGCATCTCGACGTTTGGAAGGTGCGCGTCTGGTCCGGTCAACCGGCCCACGAACCCGGGCGAGGCATGCCGACCCCTGGCGCTCGAGCGGAAAAGCCAGCCTAATAGCCAGCCGCGGAATTGTACGCACCCAGTTCTCGTGAGTGATCGTAAAGATGGGTGCTGATGCCGTATGGTCGTGCCGCATAGCAGAGCGGTTCGTGATAGTTCGCGACACGCGGCCTGTAGAAGGCCGGCTCCTGGATCGGACAGGCGTAATCGTCGGCATAGACGTCGGCGGCAACGTTCGAGCGGTGATGCCGATGGCGGAATAAATCGGCGGCAAGGGCCGACCCGATATCAATCGCTAGAAGGCCGGCGATGACACCGCCGTAAATCGAAATATTTCGCGCGATCATGGGCACCTCCAAAAAACATCAACGCTCAGCTTCGTCCGTTTGTTGCTGCCCGTCGACATAAGCGTCCAGTGGACAGCGACGCCCGCGGTGCGGGCATAATGAGTCGTCTGAAGAAAGCGAGCGCGACCCCGCATGATCCGCTGGACTTTCGCCTGAATTTTCTTCTGAATTTCCATCCAGAAATAATAAATATTGTTGCGATAAAAGCTTAAGACTGATGCTGCTCGTCGACGGTTTCGAGTGTGCGATATGCCGCTCACGCCTGAAAAACGCGACTTCTAATCGGGATTAGGCGTTCGTCAAGCTAACGCGTCGTCTTGAGGGAGGAAAATCGTCCAATATTCGATGGATGCAAACACCTCCCTTTACTGCTTGGATTCTAGCTACATGCGCTGAAACGCGCACTTGATAAAGCGCGCTGTCACCTTTCTTGGTTCCTTACCCATCGTCATGGACCCGAATCTTGATTTCATCTGATCGTCTTCGTGACTCTGACGAGAAAACCGTTGCTGTGGTCGGCGCCGGACCAGGCGGTCTCGCAACGGCCCTGCTGCTCGCAGCAAAAGGCATCAAGGTGATCCTGTTCGAGCGCGATAAGGTGGTCGGCGGCCGCACTCAGACCCTCGCCACGCCGGACGGCTATCGCTTTGATCTCGGCCCGACCTTCTTTCTCTATCCCAAGGTGCTGTCGCAGATCTTCGCAGCCTGCGGAGAGCGGCTGGAGGACCACGTCGAGCTCAAGCGCCTCGACCCGCAATACCGCCTCGTTTTCGAGGGCGCCGGCGAGCTTAGCGCGACGCCCAACGTGGAGAAGCTTACGGCGGAAATCGCGAAGATCGCGCCCGACGACGCAAAGCACGTCGCCCGCTTCTTCGCGCACGGCCGCGCCAAGCTGAAGCTGTTCGAGCCCGTCCTCGAGCAGGCCTTCCACCAGCGGCGCTCGCTCGTGTCTCGCGCGATGCTGTCGGCGCTTCCCAAGCTCCAGCCGATGACCACCGTCGATGGCGAGTTGCGCCATTTCTTCAAGGACCCGCGCGTCCGCCTCGCCTTTTCGTTCCAGACCAAATATCTCGGGATGTCGCCATTCCAGTGCCCAAGCCTGTTCTCGATCCTGAGCTTCCTCGAGTACGAGCACGGCGTGTACCATCCGGTCGGGGGCTGTGGCGCGGTGTCGGAAGCGATCGCCGTGCTGGCGCGGCGGATGGGCGTGGAAATCCATCTCGGCACGCCGGTCGAGCGGGTAATCTACGAGGACGGCGTCGCCCGCGGCGTTGTTGCACGGGGCTGCGAGGTCCGCACCGACGCCGTCGTGATCAACGCCGATTTCGCCAACGCCATGCCCAAGCTGGTGCCGGAGGCGGCACGACCGCGTTGGCGCGACAAGAAGATCGAGAAGGCCCGCCTCTCCTGCTCGACCTTCATGCTTTACCTCGGCATCAAGGGCCGCCTGCCGGCCGACGTCGCACACCACACGATCCTCCTCGCCAAGGACTACGCCCGCAACATTCGCGAGATCTCTGGCGGCGTGCTCTCGGAGGAGCCCTCGATCTACCTGCAGCACGCCGGCTACACCGACGGCGGCATGGCACCGCCGGGCGACACCAGCCTCTACGTGCTGGCGCCGGTCCCGAACCTTCGCGCCGGCATCGACTGGGAGAAGGAGAGGAGCCGCTTCCGCGACCTGATCCTTGATCGCCTGAAACTGATCGGCCTTCCTGACATCCGCGAGCGCATCGTCTACGAGCGCATCGTCGACCCACGCGACTGGCGCGACCAGTACGCCGTCTACCAGGGCGCGACGTTCAACCTCTCCCACGATCTCCGACAGATGCTCTTCTTCCGCCCGCACAATCGCTTCGGGCGCGGCCTCTACCTCGTTGGCGGCGGCACGCATCCGGGCTCGGGGCTGCCGGTGATCTACGAGGGCGCGCGCATTACCGCCCGCCTTTTGCTCGAGGACTTGGCGCGAGCCAGCGAGACGCCGCGGCCGTTCTGGCGTCGCGGGGCCGGACGGCCGCTTGTCGCGGAGCCTGCGCTGGATACGATGATGGCGCGCAAGGCGGCCGCGGGAGAGGCACTATGAACGTGCATGCGATGCCCTCGGGCCAACGTCGCATCGCCGTCGTCGGCGGCGGTCTCGGCGGCTTGGCGGCCGCCAGCGTGGCCAGCGCGCGCGGCCACGAGGTCACCCTCTACGAGAAGAACGA
Organism: Vulcanimicrobiota bacterium; assembly: GCA_964657815.1. Taxonomy (GTDB): domain Bacteria; phylum Pseudomonadota; class Alphaproteobacteria; order Rhizobiales; family Beijerinckiaceae; genus RH-AL1. The sequence continues at coordinate 4,398 of CAZZWW010000023.1, forward strand.
CTGGCTCGGCGGCAAGGCCGCACTGCTGGAAGAAGGCGGCTTCCGCTTCGACATGGGGCCGACCATCCTGACCGTGCCGGCGGTGCTCGACCGCATCTTCGCCGAAGGCGGCAAGCGCACCTCGGACTACATGGACCTGCGCCGGCTCGATCCGCAATGGCGCTGCTTCTTCGACGGCGGCGATCGCATCGACCTAATGGCCGATCAGGCCTCTATGGCCTCGGAAATGGAGCGCTTCGCCCCGGGCAGGAACGTCGGCGAGGGCTACAAGCAGTTCCTCGCGATCGCCAAGCAGCTCCACGAGGTCAGCGACCGCTTCTTCTTCTGGAAGGCCGTCGAGGACCTCTTCGACACGATCGACGTCAAGGCCAACATGAACCCGTCGACGCTGCGGGACGTGCTCTCGCTGCGCATGCACGCCACCGTCGCCAGCACCATCCGCGGCAAGGTCAAGGATGCGCGCCTCGCGCAGATGCTCGACCATTTCGTGCAGTACGTCGGCTCCTCGCCCTACGGCGCACCGGCGGTGCTCTGCGCCATCGCGCACATGCAGACCGCGCAGGGTGTTTGGTACCCGATGGGCGGCACGCGCGCCGTCGCCAACGGCCTGACGCGCTATGCCGAGGACAACGGCACCACGTTGCGCCCGAGCGAGGACGTCGAGGGCCTGGTGGTAGAGGGCGCTCGCGTCGTCGGCGTGCGCACCTCGCGCGGCGTCGAGCACTACGACTCGGTCATCTCCAACATGGATTCGGTGCGCACCTACCGAGAACTGGTCGGCGGCGAGATCGGCGCAGCCCACGCCAAGCGCAAGTTCGAGCCAGCCTGCTCCGGCGTGGTGCTCTATCTTGGTTTGAAGCGGCGCTACGATCACCTCCAGCACCACAATTTCGTATTCTCACGCGATCCCAAGGAGGAGTTCGACGCGATCTACAAGCGCGGCGAGCCGGCGCCCGACCCGACAGCCTATGTCTGCGCGCCCTCCTGCACCGACCCATGCGTGGCGCCCGAAGGCGGCGAGGCGCTCTACGTGCTGGTGCACACGCCCTACCTTCGCCCGCACCATGACTGGCGCTCCGGCGCCTTTTACCCGCGCTACCGGCAGACGATCCTCGACAAGCTGAAGTCGGCAGCGGGGATGGAGGACATCGAGGAGCGCATCGTCGTCGAGCGGCACCTGACGCCACAGGACATCCACGAGCGCTACCGCGTGCTCAACGGCGCGATTTACGGCCTCGCCAGCCACGGCCGCATGATGGGCGCGTTCAAGCCGGGCAACCGCTCGCGCACCGTGCGCGACCTCTATCTCGCCGGCGGCGCCGCCCATCCCGGGCCGGGGATGCCGATGGTCATGATGTCGGGATGGATCGCCGCCAACGCGTTGGACCAGGACGCGCGCGGCATTGTTCAGGACGCGGTCGTGCATGCCTGACGCGTTTCGGCTGCCGCTACCAAAACCAGCCAAAACCGCGGCGCTGTCGGCTTGAGCCCGGCGGCACCCCGAGCCATTGACCGCCGCACGCAAGCCGTGCTCGACGCGCGCTCTCCGCTCGTCCTGCGATTCTTCGGCAAGCTGTTCGAGCGCGATCTTGCCGCCTCCTTCCACGCCGTGCGCTGCTCCGGCACCGTTCCGGGGGAGGCGGGCCCGCTCGTGGTCTTCGCCAATCATCCGTCCTGGTGGGACGGCGAGCTCTTTCCCTGGCTCTTCACGACCCTTTTCGCCGACCGGCGCGGCGTCGTGCCGATCGACGCCGGAATGCTGGAGCGCTACCGCTTCTTCCGCAAGCTCGGGGCCTTCGCCGTGGCGCCAGGATACGCCGGCGCGGCCACATTCCTCGCCGTCGGCGAAGCCGTGCTCGGCCGTGACGATGGATTGTTGCTCATGAACGCCGAGGGGCGCTTCCGCGACGTGCGCGAACGTCCGCTGCAGGCGGCGCCAGGCCTGACGCATCTCGCTAGGCGAGTGCCCGCGGCGCGCTTTGTCCCGCTCGCCATCGAATACGCGTTTTGGGACGAGCGCCGCCCTAATCTGCTCCTGCGCTTCGGCGAACCCGTTGCCGCGGAGGCGATCCGCGCGCAGGGCGATGCCGCGTTGCGCGACGCGCTTACAGCAACGATGGATGCGCTCGCAGCCGACGCTGTCACCCGCGACCCGGCGTGCTTCATCACGCTCCTCGCCGGTGGAACCAGGATCAACCCATTTTACGATAGCTGGCGCCGCGCCAGGGCTTTCCTCCATGGACGGCGCTTCGACCCGGCACACGGCGCGAACCCGGACACGCCGACGCGATGATCATCCTCGCATTGGTCCTCCTGGCGATGGCTGCCCTCCCGACGATCATGACCTTCGTCAACCTCGCGGCGCTGGGCGTGCCGACGCCGGCAGCGGCCGGCACGCGCGTGGCGATCCTCATCCCCGCCCGCGACGAGGAGGCTGGCATCTCGGCCTGCGTCGAGAACGCGCTCGCCTCGACCGGCGTCGAGCTAGAGGTGATCGTGCTCGACGACCATTCCACAGATGCTACTGCCGCGATCGTGGCGCGGCTCGCCGCGGCCGACCCGCGGCTTCGCCTCGCCGCCGCTCCGCCGCTGCCGCCGGGCTGGTCGGGCAAGCAGCACGCCTGCCACTTGCTCGGACGTCTCACCGACGCGCCAAACCTCGTCTTCCTCGACGCCGACGTCCGACTCGCGCCCGGCGCTGCCGCGCGACTCGCCGGCGCGCTCGCGGAGAACGACCTCGTCAGCGGCGTGCCACGCCAACGCATGGAATCCCTCGCGGAGCTGCTGATCATCCCGATGATCAACACGCTGCTGCTCGGCTATCTGCCGATCCCGCTCGCACGCCGCGACCCGCGGCCGGCGCTGGCAGCCGCCTGCGGGCAGCTGATCGCCGTGCGCGCCGAGGCCTATACGCTGGCTGGCGGGCACGCCGGCATCCGCACCAGCCTCCATGACGGGCTCACGCTGCCCCGGCTGTTTCGCACAGCCGGGCTGCGCACCGACCTCGTCGCCGCCTCGAGCCTGGCCTCGTGCCGCATGTACGCCGGCTGGCGCGCCACGGTCCGTGGCACCACCAAGAACGCGACGGAGGGGCTGGCCCGGCCAATCGCGTTGCCGGTGTGGACCCTTCTCCTGCTGGGCGGACACGTCCTGCCTTGGGTCTTGCTCGCCGCCGCGCTGGTCAACGCCAATGCCACGGCGGCCGTGCTTGCAGCTCTCGCTTGCGCCGGGCCGATCGCGGCGCGGCTCATGCAGGCCATTGGCTGCCAGGAGCCCCTCCGCTCGATCGCGCTCAACCCCTTTGCCATCGTGCTGCTTCTCGGCCTGCAATGGGTGGCGCTGAGCCGCAAGTGGGCTGGCCGTTCGGAGATCTGGCGCGGGCGGAGCTATACCGCGCGAGGGTGAAGCGGTCTCAACCCGCCCGCGGCGGCTCGAGGCGAGCGTCGATGCCGCCGCGTTCTCCCGAACGTACGTCGCCGAGCCGTTTCCGTGACGACGATCGCGACCCGCCACGCATGGCCTAGCCAGCGTGCCGCAAGACAGTGCCATCTCGCTATACTAAAGGTGCGCCTACTGTTTGCAAGTCGGATACACTTGTGAGCTTCGACAGATCGCCACAAACTCCCTCGACGACTTTCTCGTATTTTAAACGTCTTCAATTTTTCAAAGTATTTTTACCTATTAAGTCTATTATAGATGTCTATCGCATTGTCTACATCGTCGAACATCATAAGGATGCCATCCACCAAAACAGCCCCTCTATCGCAGAAAGTCTTTATGGTACCGACTTGATGGGACACTATTAACAAGTCGGCGCTGGCGCGCCGGTCCGCGAACGCTCTCTCGCATTTTTTGACGAACCTTGCATCGCCTACCGCAGTGGCCTCATCCGACAGGTAAAGCTCGAATTGTATAGCCATCGAAAGACCGAACCCGAGTTTCGAGCTCATTCCCGATGAAAGGTGCTTAGCGGGTCCATCAAGAAAGTCTCCCAGTTCGGTGAAATCCTCGATAAAGTCTAAGACCTGACGGGGATCCTGGCCGTACGCTCTGGCAATGAATGTGATATTGCTACGGATGCTAGCCGCAGCCACGAATCCGCTCGTAAGACCGATCGGCCAAGAAATTCGCACATTTCTCTTGATCTTACCTGATGTCGGTTGCTCCGACCCCGCGATCATTCGAAGCAGCGTGGACTTTCCGGCACCGTTGACTCCAAGTATCCCATAGGAGTATCCTGCTTCGAACTTGCAGCTTACATTGTCGACGATAACCTTTCGGCCGCCACCACCAATTTTGTACTCTTTGAAGACTTGGTTCATCTCAATCATGACTTTGCCGCGCCTCGCTTGGCGGATGTCTTCGAGGCTCATGACCGGGTTCCCTCTTTTGGCGGCGCACCGCTTTTAAACCTGAAAGATCATTTCGGCGCAAACCCGGGGATCAAACATCTAGGTCGGAGCGCATCTGCACGATCAGTTTAACTTGCTCGAGGAGGTACGTCATTCGGAGAACGGGTGCATTCAGCGGTGACAACATGATCGTGTTTGGCTCCAATCTGTCGTTTCTCGAGATGAGTATTTTATTGCGGTATTTAAGCACTATACCCCTTTCTGCCTCGACGCGTCTGCCCCACGGTCGTCAGGCGACAGCCGTGAACAAAGCACCCTTCTCAAACGCGCTCATCAGTGACGATAGCGTTCCACGATCTCGCCATCGCCCGGTGGTTGCGCCGGTCCCTCACTCCACCGTCACGCTCTTCGCCAGGTTGCGCGGCTGGTCGGCATCTTTCCCCATGGCGACGGCCGCGTGGTAGGCGATCATCTGCACAGGCACAGCGTAGACCATTGCGGTGAAGGCCGGCGCCATGTCGGGCAGAGTGACGATGGCCTCGGCCTCACTTGCGAAGTCGCTGGAGAGACGGCTGTCTCCCAGCAGGATAAGCCGGCCGCCGCGGGCGGCGACCTCCTGCATATTGGACACGGTCTTCTCGTAGACAGCATCGGTCGGCGCGATGACGATCACCGGCATGGCCTCGTCGATCAGCGCGATCGGGCCGTGCTTCAGCTCGCCGGCCGCGTAGCCCTCGGCGTGGATGTAGGAGAGCTCCTTCAGCTTCAGTGCGCCTTCCATGGCGAGCGGGTAGGATGTGCCGCGGCCGAGATAGAGCACGTCACGCACCTTGGTGAACTCGCGGGCGAGATGCTCGATCGCCGGCTCGCGCTTCATCGCCTCCGCCATCAGGCCGGGGACGGCACCGAGTTCGCCGACGAGCCGAGTCTCGTCGGCCTCGGAGAGCGTGCCGCGGGCGCGGCCTATCGCCAACGCGAGGCAGGCCAGCACGGCGAGCTGGCAAGTGAAGGCCTTGGTCGAGGCGACGCCTATCTCTGGGCCGGCGAGTGTGCGGGCGACAACATCGCTTTCGCGCGCCATGGTCGAGGTCGCGACGTTGACGATGGAAACGATCTTCTGGCCGTTGGCTTTGGCGTAGCGTAGCGAGGCGAGCGTGTCGGCGGTCTCACCGGATTGCGACACGACCACCGTCAGGCCGCCCGCCGTCATCGGCACCTCGCCATAGCGGAATTCCGAGGCCACCTCGATCGAGACCGGCAGCCGCGCGAACTTCTCGAACCAGTATTTCGACGTCAGTCCCGCCATGTAGGCGGTGCCGCAAGCCGTGATGGTGAGCTTGTCGATCTTGGCCACATCGACCGGTAGCTCGAACGGCAACGCGACCTTGCCGGCTGAGAGGTCGAGATAGTGGCCAAGCGTCCAGGCCACGACCTCGGGCTGCTCGTGGATCTCCTTGGCCATGAAGTGGCGGTAGTTGCCTTTGTCGACCAGGAAGGCCGAGGCCAGCGTCTTCAAGCGGTTGCGCTCGACCTTGAGGTGGCTCGCATCGAAGAACACCGCCTTGTCATGGGTCAGCACGACCCAGTCGCCCTCCTCGAGATAGGTCAGCGTGTCGGTGAAGGGCGCCAGCGCGAGCGCGTCGGAGCCGAGATACATGGTCCCGGAATTGTCGCCCTGGCCGTAGCCGACGGCCAGCGGCGCGCCTTGGCGCGCGCCGATGAGGAGATTAGTCTCGCCGTCGAACAGGAACGCCAGCGCGAAGGCGCCGCGCAGCCTAGGCAAACTGACCGCCACCGCCTCGGCGGGGGTCAGGCCGCCGTCGAGCGCCTCCGTGACGAGGTGGGCGACGACCTCGGTGTCGGTCTCGGTCGCGAAGACATGGCCCTTGCCGCGCAGCTCCTCGCGCAGCTCGCGGAAGTTCTCGATGATGCCGTTGTGCACCACCGCCACCTTCGCCGTGGCATGGGGATGGGCGTTGTTCTCCGTCGGGCGTCCGTGGGTGGCCCAGCGGGTATGGCCGATGCCGATCGTGCCTTCGAGCGGCTCGGCCCGCAGAACCGCCTCGAGGTTCTTCAGCTTGCCTTGCGCCCGGCGGCGAACGAGGTGGCCGTCCTCCAGCGTTGCGATGCCGGCCGAGTCGTAACCGCGATATTCGAGCCGCTTCAGCGCCTCGACGAGCCGATCCGCGACCGGCTCGCGGCCGAGGATCCCGACGATGCCGCACATGAGAAGCCTTTCAGGATTTCGTCTTGGTGGAGGCGATCTTGGCCGTGGAGCGGCCGGCGCGGAACGCCTTGGCCCAGTTCGGCTTTTCGACTTGGCGGGCGCGGGCGAGCACCAGAGCGTGCGGCGACACGTCGTCCGTCACCACGGAGCCGGTGCCGATGTAGGCGCCCTCGCCGATCTTGACAGGGGCAATCAACGAGGAATGGCTGCCGACGAACACGTCGGCGCCGATCGTCGTGCGCGACTTGAGGAAGCCGTCGTAGTTGCAGGTGATGGTGCCGGCGCCGACGTTGCTGCGCGCGCCCACGCTGGCGTCGCCGATGTAAGACAGGTGGTTGGCCTTCACCCCGGCCTCCAACGTCGAGGCCTTCACCTCGACGAAATTGCCGACGTGCACGTCTTCACCGAGCACGCTGCCCGGTCGCAAGCGGGCGAACGGCCCGACGATCGCGCGTGCACCGACGCAGACGCCCTCAAGGTGCGAGAAGGCACGGATGCGGGCGCCGTCGGCCACGCTGACTCCCGGCGCGAACACGACGTGAGGCTCGACCACCACGTCGCGGCCGAGCCTCGTGTCGAAGGCGAGCGTCACGCTGGCGGGATCGACCAGCGTGGCGCCTGCGCGCATGACGGTCTCGCGCAGCCTGGCCTGGATCCCAGCCTCGACGCGAGCCAACTGCACGCGATCGTTGACTCCCATGATCTCGGCCTCGTCCACCGTGACGAAGGCCGTCGGCAGGCCGCGCGTGCGGGCGAGTGCCACGACGTCGGTGAGGTAGAACTCGTTCTGCGCGTTCTGCGGCTTCACCTCGCGCAGGAGGTCGAGCGCGTGCGCGCCGGCCAGCGCCATGAGGCCGCCGTTGCACAACGTCACCGCGCGCTCGGCTGGCGACGCGTCTTTCTCCTCGCGAATCGCCACCAGGGTGCCCCCAGCGACGAGCAGGCGCCCGTAACCGGCCGGGTTGCGCGCCTCGAACCCAAGCACCACGACGGCGGCACCGGTCTCGCGGAGCCGCGCATGCATCAGCGCGAAGGTCTCCGGGCGCACCAGCGGCGTGTCGGCGAAGGCAACCAGCACGTCATCGGGTTGCTCGGCGATCGCGTTCGCCGCCGCCAGCACGGCATGGGCCGTGCCGCGCCGCTCGGTCTGCGTGAAGACGCGCGCCCCCGGCGCCACCGCGGCGACATCGTCGCGCCCGGGGCCGATCACCAGCGCGACGCGGCCGATACCTGCGGCCTCGATGGCCGCGAGGCTGTGCGCGAGCATCGAGCGGCCGGCGATCTCGTGCAGCACCTTGGGTCGCTGCGACACCATGCGCGTGCCCTCGCCCGCGGCCAGCACCACGGCGAGGCAGCCCTCGATCTTCGCACCCGTTTCGCCCTGCATCCTGCGCCCCTTCAAGGCGCTCTCCTTGCCGAGGAAGCCGGGAGCGACGCAAGGCAAAAGATCGCCTATGGAGCTTGCCCAAGCTTGAGTGTGACCAACCGTGTGCTATGCCGGGCGCACTTCTCGAAGCTCGCTCTCCTGGTGGCCCCCGCGTTGAGATACAAGCGTCGCGACGTTCTCTCCCTGACGCTCGGCGGCGTCGCCGCCTCCACCGTCCTGTCCGCTTTCCCGGCGCGAGCCGATCCCGCTCCACCGGCGCCCGCTCCATCGTCGACCCCGGCGGCTCCGCCCCCTGCGGCGCCGCACGTCGCGGGGCCGGGCGTGATCCTCGCGCCGCCGATGGATTTCTCGCCCTCGACGCCCGCGGACTACGCGCGCCAGCTCGCCAAGCAGCCGTTCAAGCCGATCTCCAGCGACCTGCCGGACCCTTTCCGCAACCTGGGCTACGAGGACTACGCCGGAATCAAGCTCAAGCCCGAGGCGCGGATCTGGGCCGACGAGACGATCGGCTTCGTGATCGAACCGCACCATCGCGGCTTTCAGTACACTAATCCCATCATCCTGAACCTGGTCTCGGACGGCAAGGCCTACCGGCTCGTCTACGACATCAAGCTGTTCGACTTCGGCAAGCTCAGTCCCTCCCCCAAGGTCGGCGACATCGGCTTCTCGGGCTTCAGGGTGCTGTCGCCTCAGGGTACCAAGGGATGGGCGGAGATCGCCTCGTTCGGCGGCACCAATTTCTTCCAGGGGCTGGCCGAGGGGCAGGTCGACGGGCTGATGGCACGCGCTCTCGCCATCAAGGTGCTCGATCCCAGGGGCGAGGAGATGCCCTACTTCCGCGCGATCTGGATCGAGAAGCCCAGCGTCGTGGCCGACCTGCTCGTGGTCCACGCCGTGCTCGATTCCGACAGCGTCACCGGCGCCTTCCGCTTCACGATCCGTCCGGGCGAGGCGACGATCATGGATACGGAATGCACGCTCTTCCCGCGCCGAGACCTCGACAATTACGGCCTGGCGTCGATGAGCGCGACGCACCTCCTCGGCTTCGTCGACCACGGCAAGTTCAACGACTATCGCCCCAACGTCGCCGAGGTCGGCGGCGTGCAGATGCTGACCGGTGCCGGCGAATGGGTCTGGCGTCCAGTCAGCAACCGCGACGAGCTGCAGACCTCGACCTTCATCGACAACAAGCCGCGCGGCTTCGGCTGTCTGGTGCGCGACCGCGACTTCCAGAACTACCTCGACGAGGACAACCACTGGGAACGGCGTCCCTCGCTCTGGATCGAGCCGCTCGGCGACTGGGGCGAAGGTGGCGTTCAGCTCATCGAGATCCCCTCGCAGTCGGATGCCAACGACAACATCCTGTGCTTCTGGCGGCCGAAGGCTCAGCTGAAGGCCGGCCAAGAGGTGAGCTTCGCCTATCGCCAGTTCTGGTGCTGGGATCCGCCGGAGCGACCGGACGTGGCGCTCACCATGCGCTCGCATTCCGGCGCCGCAGGGAGGCATCGCCGCTACTTCGTCGAGTTCGAGGGCGACGTGCTCGGCGATGCCGAGCGCACCAACGGCATGATGCCGACGTTGACCGCGAGTGCCGGGTCGATCACCTTCATGCGGACCTTCGCCTTCCCGGAACGCAAGGCCTTCCGCGTGCTGTTCGAGCTCGATCCCCAGGGAGCGCCGTCCTCGGAGTTGCGGCTGGTGCTGGAGGCCGGCGGCAAGCGGATCAGCGAAACCTGGCTCTACCGTTGGACGCCGACATGACCGTGCGACCTCAGCCCGCCTTCCCCGGAAGTGCCAGACGAGCGGTGTCGCAGCCCTGCACTCGACCGGCCATGCCCGACGAGGCGCCGCTGGCCATGCCCGAGCAGGGGCTGCGGCGCTACGACAAGGCCCACCGCGCGATCCGCCGCGGTGCGCAAGGCGGGACCTGGCTGGCGCGCCTTCTGATCTTCGGCGGTGCGCTCGCCGTCACGATCTACGGCGCCGACCAGATGTACAAGGTGGTCTCGCTCGGCGGCACCACCACGCTCGAATGGGCGCTGCTGGTCTTGTTCGTCGCCAACTTCTCCTGGATCGCGCTGGCCTTCACGAGCTCAATCGTCGGCTTCGTCTGGATGCTGTTCTTCGCGCCCAAGCCGCCGGGCATTCCGGCGGCGCTGACGACGAAGACCGCCGTCGTCATGCCGATCTACAACGAGACGCCGGAACGGGTGTTTGCCGCCCTGCAAGCGATGATCGAGGAGGTGGAAGCAACCGGGCTCGGCCGCTCGTTCGAGTGGCTGTTCCTCTCCGACACGACGAACCCGGACGTGTTCATTGCCGAGGAGCAGAACTTCCTGCTGATGCGCGAGCGTGTCGGGCCGGAGATCGCGCTGTGGTACCGCCACCGCCGCGACAACAAAGCCCGCAAGGCCGGCAACATCGCAGACTTCGTGACCCGCTGGGGCGGGCGCTACGACCACATGCTGGTGCTCGACGCCGACAGCTTCATGCTCGGGCACGCCATCGTCAACCTCGCCGCCGCGATGGAGGCCGATCCCGACGCCGGCATCATCCAGACGCTGCCGCTCATCATCAACCGCAACACGCTGTTCGCCCGCGTGCAGCAGTTCGCCGCCCGCATCTACGGCCCGGTGATCGCCGCCGGCCTCGCCTGCTGGATGGGCCGCGACGGCAATTACTGGGGCCACAACGCGATCATCCGCACGGCAGCCTTCGCCGACCATTGCGGCCTGCCGCACCTCAAGGGCAAGCCGCCGATGGGCGGCCACGTGATGAGCCACGATTTCGTCGAGGCCGCCTTCATCCGCCGCGCCGGCTATGCCGTCTACATGCTGCCGGTGCTCGACGGCTCTTACGAGGAGAGCCCGCCCTCGCTGATCGACCTCGCCGCACGCGACCGGCGCTGGTGCCAGGGCAATCTGCAGCACATGCGCATCCTTCCCGCACGCGGCCTGCACCTGGCCTCGCGCCAGCATTTCGCCACCGGCATCTTCGCCTATCTCGCCTCGCCCTTGTGGATGCTGCAGCTCGTGGTCGGCATGGTGCTGGTGCTGCAGGCGAGCTACGTGAAGCCGGAGTACTTCTCCAACGAATTCACGCTGGTGCCGGCGTTCCCGCGCTTCGATGCGGAGCGGTCGCTGGCCCTGTTCGGCTTCACGATGGTGATCCTGTTGATGCCGAAGTTCTTCGGCTGGCTGCTCTCATGCCTGCAGGGCCCGACGCGGCGCGGCAGCGGCGGCGTGATCCGGCTGACGATCTCGGCGATCTTCGAGGTGTTGATGTCGGCCCTGCTGGCCCCGGTGATGATGCTCATCCAGACGGGCCACGTCTGGCATTTCGTGTTCGGCTTCGACACCGGCTGGAACCCGCAGCGTCGCGACGACGGCTCGATCCCCTTCATGGCGATCGTCCGACGCCACCGCGCCCACGTGGTCTTCGGCATCCTCACGCTGGTCTCCGGGCTGCTGATCTCGCCCTCGCTCGTCGCCTGGATGTCGCCGACGATCGTCGGCCTCATCCTGGCGATCCTACTGTCGTGGGCCACGGGCCTGCTCTCGGTCGGCCTCGCCCTGCGCCGCATCGGTCTGCTGACCACGCCGGAGGAGCGCTGCAAGCCGGCGGTGGTGGCGCGCGCCGCCGCGATCCTCGCCGAGATGGGTGGCGCACCGGAGGAGCCGGAGAACGCCCTGCGCCTGCTCTACGACGACCATCACCTGCACGCGGCGCACGAGTCCTTCGCCGCCAACGATCCGCCCCGCCGCCGCGGCGAGATCTCTTCGGACTGGGCGCTAGCCGAGGCCAAGCTCGACGATTCCGAGAGCCTCGAGGATGCGCTCGACTGGCTGAAGCCGAAGGAGCGCATGGCCCTGCTCAACGACGGCGCGCTGCTGCGCCGGCTTGTCGCATTGCCAACGCGAGAGGCCGATGCGGCAGCTTCGGAGCCGAAACCACACCTCGCGGCCGGCTGAATTGCGGTGATATGCCGCATGCAGTGGCGTCTCATGGTGGTCTCGCCTCTTGCTTTCGGCGCCGTTTTGCACGACATGCGCACCAGCAAGGGTCGTCGCGTGTTCGCGTGCCCTCCGCTCCTAGCCTAGACTTTATAGGCGAAACCGTTCGCGACCCAGGATGCAGCCCGGATGAGCGGCACGTTGGGCGAGCCTGATGGCCGGCGCGAACGCCCCATCCAGGACATCGATGTCATTTCAAGAACTCGGCCTTAGCGACAAGGTCCTCCAAGCGGTCGAAGCGTCAGGCTACACGACGCCGACCCCGATCCAGGCGCAGGCGATTCCGCCGGCGCTTCTCGGCCGGGACATCCTCGGCATCGCCCAGACGGGCACCGGCAAGACCGCCGCCTTCGTCCTCCCCATGCTGTCGCGCCTCGAGAGCGGCCGCGCCAGGGCGCGCATGCCGCGCACGCTGATCCTCGAGCCGACCCGTGAGCTCGCCGCGCAGGTCGAGGAGAGCTTCGTCAAATACGGGGTCAACCACAAGCTCAACGTCGCCCTCCTGATCGGCGGCGTCTCCTTCGCCGACCAGGAAACCAAGATCACGCGCGGCGCCGACG
>CAZZWW010000024.1:0-16492 GCA_964657815.1 Vulcanimicrobiota bacterium
TACCGCGTCGCGACGGGCCAGCTCGCCTGCAGCGGGCCGGCGCCGGCGATGCGGTCGCCGAGAAGCGCGACGCCGAGCGCGTAGCTGGTCGAGTTGTTGTAGCTCTTGATGACCTTGAAGTTGCGGGTCACGAGGAAGTGCGGACCCGACGCGCCGGCGGGCGCCAGCAGGGCGGCCTGGCCCTCGCGCGGCAGCGGGCCGCCGTCGGCGCGGCGAAAGCCGGCCTCGGCCCAGGCGGAGAACGGGCGCATCGCCTTGCCGTCTCCGGTGGCGGGGGAAGGCGCCAGCACCTCGTAGCCCCAGGGCTCGCCGTCGACCCAGCCGTGCTTCTTCAGGAAGAAGGCGGTGGAGCCCAGCGCGTCGGGGACGTTTCGCCAGATGTCGCGGCGCCCTTCGCCGGAGAAGTCGACGGCGTAGCGCTTGAAGGCCGAGGGCATGAACTGCGTCTGCCCCATCGCGCCGGCCCAGGAGCCGCGCATCTCCTGCGGGGCGATGTGCCCGGCCTGGAGAATGTCGAGCGCGTCGAGCAGCTCCTTTCGGAAGTAATCGCCGCGATAGCGGGCGTAGGCCAGCGTCGCGAGGCAGCGGATCGTCGAGAGGTCGCCGGGGTTGCGGCCGAAGTTGGTCTCGAGGCCCCAGACGCCGAGCACGATGTAGGGATCGACGCCGAAGCGCCCTTCCGCCTTCTCCAACGTCTCCTTGTAGGCGCGGCCGTTCTCGCGCCCGGTCTCGATGCGGGTCGGGGAGACGGCGGAGGCGAGGTACTGCGCGGTGGTCTTGTGGAATTCGGCCTGGTTGTGGGTCTTCTCGAGCACGGCCGCGTCCGGGGTGACGCCGGCGAAGGCGCGGTCGAAGGTCTCGCGGGAGACGCCGCGTCGGTGCGCCTGCGGGTACAGGCTCTCGACGAAGCCGTGGAAGCCGGTTTCGGCGGCATGGCTCTGGCGGTGCATGACCACCAGCGCCACCGCGGCGATGAGGCAGAGGACCAGGGTCCGCGCGATCATGCCGCCGTCCACCGCCGGGCGGCGCTTGCGGTCGTCGCGGGTCGTCAGGCTGGCGGTGGCGATGGTGTAGAGGCTCATGCCCGGCTCCGCGCCGCGGGCTCGGCCCCGCGGCATGAAGCGAGGCTAAACCGAACTTCTTGAGCGCCCGTTAAGCATGGACGGCAACGCTCTGAGCGTGTGACGTTTCGGCATCGCTGCCTGCACCATGGCCTGTCCTTTGCTTTCTCGATGTGCAAAACGGGCGGTGGATCGAGGGACGCAGGCTTTTGTCGGGATCGGGTGTGGCGCGGCAATTCTTCGACGAGATGAGGGAGGAGGACGGTGCGACGCGGCTCTGCTACGAGCGGGTCGCGCGCTGGCTGGCCGACAAGCCGATCGACTTCTTCAGCACCCGGCGCGGCCACGCCGAGCTGATGTTCCGGCGCATCGGCATCACCTTCAACGTCTACGGCGACTCCGAGGCGACCGAGCGACTCATCCCCTTCGACATCATCCCGAGGATCATTCAGCGCTCGGAATGGATGCGGCTCGAGGCGGGGCTGATCCAGCGCGTCAAGGCGCTGAACACCTTCCTCGCCGACATCTACGGTGCGCAGGAGATCCTGCGGGCCGGCGTGATCCCGCGCGAGATCGTCGAGCAGAACCCGCAGTTCCGACCGGAGATGGTGGGGGTGAAGGTGCCCCACGACATCCGCGTGCACATCGCCGGCATCGACGTGGTGCGCACCGACGGCCACGACTTCTACGTGCTGGAGGACAATGCCCGCACGCCGTCGGGCGTCTCCTACATGCTCGAGAACCGCGAGGTGATGATGCGGGTCGCGCCCGACCTCTTCGCAGAGCATCGCGTGGCGCCCGTCGAGAACTATCCCGACGCGCTGCTCGCCACGCTCCGCTCGGTCGACCCGATCGCCAGCGGTGACCCGACCATCGTGGTGCTGACGCCCGGCCCGTTCAATTCAGCGTATTACGAGCACTCGTTCCTGGCCGACAAGCTCGGCGTCGAGCTCGTCGAGGGGCGCGACCTCGTCGTCGAGAACGACACGGTCTACATGCGCACCACCGAGGGGCCGAAGCGGGTCGACGTGATCTACCGCCGCATCGACGACGACTTCCTCGACCCGGAATGCTTCAACAAGACGAGCGTGCTCGGCGTGCCCGGCATCATGCGGGCCTACCGCGCCGGCAACGTCACCGTGGCCAATGGCATCGGCACGGGCGTCGCCGACGACAAGGCGCTCTACACCTACATGCCCGAGATCGTCCGCTTCTATTTCGGCGAAGAGATGAAGCTGAAGAACGTGGCGACCTGGCGCTGCCGCGAACCCGACAGCCTGAAGCACGTGCTGGAACATCTCGGCGATCTCGTCGTGAAGGAGGTCAACGGCTCCGGCGGCTACGGCATGCTGGTCGGGCCGCACGCCACGCACGACCAGATCGAGACCTTCCGGGCGAAGGTGCTGGAAGACCCCTCGAACTACATCGCGCAGCCGACGCTGTCGCTCTCGACCTGCCCGACCTATTTCGAGACCGGCGTGTCGTCGCGTCACGTCGACCTGCGCCCGTTCGTGCTCTCCGGATCCGACGGCGTGCGGGTGGTGCCTGGCGGCCTGACGCGCGTCGCCTTGAAGGAAGGATCGCTGGTGGTGAACTCGAGCCAGGGCGGCGGCACGAAGGACACCTGGATCGTCGACGACGCGGACGGGTCCGGCCCGGGCAGCGCCTGCGACCTGCCGCTGGAGCACGCCGTCGCGGCGGGGATGCAGCCCGAGTCGGTCAAGGCCGGTCCCACGCAAAGTCAATCGCAGTCGCAGCGGTAGCAGACAGACCATGCTGGCAAGAACCGCCGATTCCATCTTCTGGGTCTCGCGCTACATGGAGCGCGCCGACTTTCTCGCGCGCATCATCCAGGCGACGCAGCGCCTCGCCGGACTGCCGAGCGCCTACGGGGCGTCGAGCAGCGGCAGCGCCACGCAGGGCACCGAATGGGACTCGGCGCTCGAGGCCTCCGGCGGCGCGGAGGGCTTCCTCAAGGCCGGCGGCGCGGTCAACGAGACCAACGTCATCGAATATCTCGCCTTCTCGACCGAGAACCTCTCCTCGATCCGCAACTGCATCGCCTTCGCTCGCGCCAACGCGCGCTCGATCCGCGTCGCCCTCACCTCGGAGATGTGGGAGGCGATCAACGCCGCATGGTTCGAGCTGGTGCGCTTCGAGCAGCTCAAGGCCGGCCGCGGCATGCAGCGCCACGAGCTCAACCACTTCCTCGATTTCGTGAAGCAGGCCTCGCTCGATTTCGACGGCCGCGCCTACCGCACCATGCTGCGCAACGACGCCTATTGGTTCTCGCGTCTCGGCGTGTATATCGAGCGTGCCGACAACACCGCGCGCCTGCTCGACGTCAAGTACAACGTGCTGCTGCCGGAAAACGAGGTCGTCGGCGGCTCGCTCGACTATTTCCAGTGGACGGCGATCCTGCGTGCCGTCTCGGCGCTGACGCAGTACCACTGGGTCTATCGCCAGAGCGTCAAGCCATGGCTCGTGGCCGACCTGCTCATCCTCAAGTTGGACATGCCGCGTTCGCTGATCTCCTGCTACGACAACATCGTCTACTTCCTCGATGCGATCGGGCGCGCCTACGGGCGGCAGGGCGGATCGCAGCAGCACGCCCGCAACGTCTACGAGCGGCTGCGCAACGCCAGCACGCGCGACATCTTCCAGGCCGGCCTGCACGAGTACATCACGAGCTTCGTCGAGGACAACAGCCGGCTCGGCGAGACGATCAGCCTGCAATATCTCGACACCGCCGGCGTGACGCCCGAGACGGTCTGAGCGGATCGTCGGTCCGTACGGAACGCCTCTCGCCGGCGCCGCTTTCGTCGTTCGAGCGACACGCCGGAGGACATTGGCCATGGCCTATATCGAGATCAAGCCGCACGCAGGCACGGTGCGCGTGACATGGCGCGACCGCGAGATCGCGGTCAGCGCACGAGCGCTCGACCTCGTCGAAGGCGGCGGTCGCGCCGTCCTCTATGTGCCGCGCGAGGACGCCGACATGAGCGTCTTCGCACCGACGTCGAAGCACACGCATTGCCCGCACAAGGGCGAGGCCTCCTACTTCACCCTGTCCGCCGACGGCGCCAGCGATGCGAACGCGGTCTGGTCCTACGAGACGCCGCTCGACGCGGTCGCCGCGATCAAGGGGCATCTCGCCTTCTATCCGAACCTGGTGCGGATCGAGAGCTGAGCGCCCGCGTCGCGCCAGAAACATGCTTGCCAACATCTTTACGCTTTTGCCAGTTTAACACTCGCTTCATCATGAATTGAAAGGCCGCGTTACTCTTAAAAATTATCCTTTATGATGCCGGCATCGCGTTTCTGAGGGGTGCGTACATGTCGGTGCGTTGCTTGTTTCTTTCGGCTGCCGTGGCGTGTCTCGCGCCCCTGGCAGGTCTCGTCACGCCTGATGCGGCGTCGGCCGCGGGCCTCTACTTCCCCAGCCCGTTCCCGGACGACACCGCGCCGCGGCCGACCTACCGCGAGCGCCTGCAGCAGTTCCCGCCGCCGGGCGGCCGGCTCGGCGGCGGGCCGCTCGAGTACATCCAGACCGGCGGTCGCCCCGTGCCGGTCGCGCCGGCCTATGCCGAGACCGTGCTGCCGAACTTCGTGAAGCGGCCCTACGCCCAACCGGGCGACCGCCGCGCCGACTACGGCGGCGTCAACGCCGGTCCGCGCCGCACCGACCCCTACGCGCAACCGATCTACGCCGAGCCCGTCTACGCCCAACCCGTCTATGCCGCGCCGTATCCCGAGCGGGCGGCGCTGCCGCAGGGTGGTCTGCCCCCTTTTCTCGGAAGCGGAGCGGGCGAGTCCTACGCTCCGCCTTCTGACGCGCTGACCGGCTACAGC
This sequence comes from Vulcanimicrobiota bacterium, assembly GCA_964657815.1. GTDB lineage: Bacteria > Pseudomonadota > Alphaproteobacteria > Rhizobiales > Beijerinckiaceae > RH-AL1. Next base: position 4,914 of record CAZZWW010000024.1, read on the forward strand.
GGGCTGGCCGGGTCGCAGCCGGTGCCCCGCGCCACCCGCGCGACGACGCTGCCGTCCTACACGGCGATCGCCTCGGCGCAGCCGGTGCCCGAGCCCGGGCCGGCCGCGGAGCCGGCGTTCGCATGGCCCGACTTCAGCCAGCCGGCCTTCGGCGACACCACCGGAAGCGTGCGCGCCGCCCCGGCCCCGGCCGACCTCGACCCGCTCGGCCTCGGCGCGCTCTTCGGCGGGCAGCCGTCCCTCGGCGGCGCCGAGCCGGCACCCGCCACGCCCGTCCGCGCCGGGATCGACCCGATCTATCAGCGTCAGGTCGTGGCCTACGCCGGCCGCGAGCGCCCCGGCACGGTGGTGATCGATACGCCGGACAAGTTCCTCTATCTCGTGGAGGGCGGCGGCCGCGCCCTGCGCTACGGCATCGGCGTCGGGCGCCCCGGCTTCACCTGGGCCGGCGTCAAGACGGTGTCGCGCAAGGCGGAGTGGCCGGGCTGGACGCCGCCGAGGGAGATGCTGAAGCGCCGCCCCGACCTGCCGCGCCACATGGTCGGCGGCGAGGCCAACCCGCTCGGCGCCCGCGCGCTCTACCTCGGGTCGTCGATGTACCGCATCCACGGCACCAGCGAGCCCGACACGATCGGCACCAACGTGTCGTCGGGCTGCATCCGCATGACGAACGCCGACGTGACCGACCTCTACGAGCGCGTGCCGGTGGGGACCAAGGTGATCGTGCGGTAGCGCCCTCCAAAGGAGGCGTGGACTACCGCGGCGCGGCCGGGCACGACTGCGACGCGCGTTCCTTCGCCCGCATCGAGGGAGAAGGATATCCCCCGGCGGCAGGGCAATCCATCTGGAAGTCGTGTGGCGTCGGCGGGTCCATCGTCAAACCTTGCCGACTTGCAGGATGCCGGCATTCGAGCGCACTGTCATGTCGCCGTTCGCCCACGCGGATTCGGCCCTTGTCGCGGTACGCGCCGGTGGCAGTGTTTTTTGTCGCCGTACCCTGACATTGGTCGCTGTTTTTGTCGCGGTACCCTGACTTCGGCGGCCTGAATGTCAGGTCTCGCGACACCCGGAAATCGGCTTTCGCGCCACCGCCGGGGGTGGACGTCGCGCGCGGTAACGGTTACATTACCTAGATGATGCGAGGCGCGGACGCAAGGGCGCCGCACCGCCGCCGCGAAGGCATGGCACCAAGGAGCCGATGATCCCGCCCGTCCCGCGCCTCGCCGCCGCGCTGCTCTCCGCCAGCCTCGCCGGCGCTCTGCCCGCCCGTGCCGAGCCGGGCAAGGCGCTGGCGCCGATCCCGCCCTCGATCGTCGCCGTCATGGCGGCCAAGGGCACGACACCGGCGGCGCCGCTGGTGCTGCGCTCCTACAAGAAGGAGAGCGAGATCGAGGTTTGGAAGAAGAACACCGCCGGGCGCTTCGTCTTCATCAAGAGCTTCCCGATCTGCCGCTGGTCGGGCCAGCTCGGACCCAAGCATAGGGCCGGCGACCGGCAGACGCCCGAGGGGTTCTACCCCGTCGGGCCGCGCCAGATGAACCCGAACTCGCACTATTATCTCAGCTTCGACACCGGCTTCCCCAACGCCTACGACAGGGCCCAGGGCTGGTCGGGCTCGGCGGTGATGGTGCACGGCACCTGCTCGTCGATGGGCTGCTTCGCCATGACCGATCATGCCGTGGGAGAGCTCTACGCCATCGCCCGCGACGCGCTGGCCGGCGGCCAGCCGGCGTTCCAGCTGCAGGCCTACCCCTTCCACATGAGCGCCGCCAACATGGCGCTCTACCGCGACGATCCCTCGATCGACTTCTGGCGCCAGCTCAAGGAGGGCTCGGACCGCTTCGAGGCGACCGGCGAGATCCTCGATTGGCACGTCGTCGGCGGGCGCTACGCCTTCGCGCCCTCCGCCGACCCGGTCAAAGAGACGGCGGCAAAGGCCTACCACGCCGCCGAACTGGCGAAAGTGGCCCAGGCCGTGAAGGACGGCAGCGCCTCGGTGCGCACGACCTACGCCGACGGCGGGCAGCACGCGATCTTCCGGGCCCTGCTGGCCCGCGGCGCGAACCTCGGCACGGTGAGCCGGCCGGAGGCGCTGGCCTTCGCCGGGCTCGACGTGACCCTGGTACCGGGACACCGGCCGCCGCGCCCGAGGCCGGTCGTGCCGCTGGTGGTGGTGAAGGCGGACTGGGTGCCGGATCACCCCGCCGCGGCGGCCGCCGTGCTGAGGGCGCATGCCGCGGCCCTGCCGGGTTCCGTCGGGCCCTGGGCCTTCGCCGGGGCGCCGCTGGGCTACGCCTGGCGCAGCCCCTCGGGCGGGGCCACGCTGATCGCCGGCGCCATGCCGATGCGGCCGGCGCTCCTGGCCAACTGATGGAAGCGCTGGGCTTGCCGCAGGCCTTGGAGTTGGCGCAGGCGCTGCTGCGCCGCCCATCGGTGACCCCGGCCGATGCCGGCGCGCTCGACGTGCTGCAGGACGTGCTGGCCGGCGCCGGCTTCGCCTGCCACCGCGTGTCGTTCTCCGCCGTGGGCACGGCCACGGTGGACAACCTCTACGCCCGCCTGGGCTCGGCGGCGCCGTGCCTGCTCTTCGCCGGCCACACCGACGTGGTGCCGCCGGGGCCGGTCGAGGCGTGGCGGCACGACCCCTTCGCCGGCGCGGTCGAGGACGGCGTGCTGCACGGTCGCGGCGCCCAGGACATGAAGGGCGGCATCGCCTGTTTCGTGGCAGCGGCGCTGGCGTTCCTGGCCGAGGGGGGCCGGAAAGGCTCGATCGCGCTGCTGATCACCGGCGACGAGGAGGGTCCGGCGGTCAACGGCACCACCAGGCTGCTGGACTGGGCTGTGGCGCGCGGCGAGCGCTTCGACCATGCCATCGTCGGCGAGCCGACGAGCCGTGCGAGGGTGGGCGACACGGTCAAGGTCGGTCGCCGCGGCTCGCTCAACGGGCAGGTGGTGGCCACCGGGCGGCAGGGCCACGTCGCCTATCCCGCCAAGGCCGACAACCCGGTGCCGGCGCTGCTGCGGGTGCTGGCGGCCCTGCTGGAGCCGCTGGACGGGGGAACGGAGCGGTTCGAGGCCTCCAACCTCGAGATCACCAGCGTCGACGTGGGGAATCCCGCCACCAACGTCATCCCGGGGAAGGCCACGGCCGCGTTCAACATCCGCTTCAACGATCGCTGGAGCGCCGAGAGCCTTGCCACGGAGCTGGACGCCCGCGCGGCGAGCGCCGCGGCCGGCGCGGCCGTGCGGCTCGCCTTCCAGCCCTGCAACGCGCCGTCGTTCCTGACCCCGGCGTCGCCTTTCACCGACCTCGTCGTGGCTGCCACGCAGGCGGAAACCGGCGCGGCTCCGGAGCTGTCCACCGGCGGCGGTACGTCGGACGCGCGCTTCATCCAGCGGGTCTGCCCCGTGGTCGAGTTGGGCCTCGTCGGAGACACGATGCACATGGTCGACGAGCGCGTGCCGGTGGCCGACCTCGCCACGCTGACCGCCATCTACCGGCGCGTACTCGAGGGCTACTTCGCCTGACGCCGGATCGTTCCCGGCTGCCGCACGATCGCACCCCCGACGAAAGTTAGAATCGTTTCAAAGAGCAAATGCGCTACGTTGTTTGGAGGCGCTCTAAAGAAGCGACCGGCAGCGGGAGGATTTTATGGCTCAAGATCGTAGAGACGGCGGGATTTCGCGGCGGGCGTGCCTCGGTGGCGCGGCACTGGTGCTCGGCGGTGGCGCCGCGGTGCTGGCATCGTCCGCGGCCTGGGCCAAGGCGGACCAGAAGTCCGCGTCGTACCAGACCCAGCCGAAGGACGGAAAGCAGTGTTCCGGCTGCGCGCAGTTCAAGGCGCCGAACGCCTGCACCGTCGTCGACGGCGAGATCAGCCCCAACGGTTGGTGCCAGTTCTTCGTCGCCAAGGCCGGCTGACGCGCGTCCCGACGGAGGAGCGCCTCAGAGGAGGCGCTCCTCCACTCGTTCGAGCGCGAGAAGCTGCCGCTTGACGTCGAGGCCGCCGGCAAAGCCGGTGAGGCCGCCGCCCGTGCCGACGACGCGATGGCAGGGCACGATGATCGAGACGGGGTTGCGCCCGTTGGCGGCGCCGACCGCGCGCGACGCCGAAGGACGGCCGATCGCCGCGGCGATGGCGCCGTAGCTTCGGGTTTCGCCATAGGGGATCGCGGCGAGTTCGGCCCAGACTTGCCGTTGGAACGTCGTGCCGCGGCAATCGAGTGGCATCTCGAAGCGCCGGAGACGTCCGGCGAAATAGGCGTCGAGCTGGTCGTGCGCCCGGTCGAGGTGATCGCTGCCTCCGTCGCCCACCGGGCCGAGCGGCACGCGTCCCGGCCGCTCGTCCGGCCAGAGCACGGCGACGAGTCCGGCGCAGCTCGCCACCAAGGTCAGTGCCCCGACAGGCGAGGCGATCGTGCGGCCGACGAGATCCGCCGGTCGAAGCCGGCCGGACGATAGCCCTGCGAGACGTGCTTCGGCGTCGCTCATCGGCATGCGGAACATTCTTCGGCTCGGCGCAACGGGCGGCGTCGGCGTGTGTGCGACCCGGACTAGGACGCGCGAACGCCCGCCGGGCGGGATGCACGGCGGGCGTCCGACGGCGAGGATTGCGATCAGAAGACGGCGTGACCGATGGTGAGGCCCAGGAGCAGCACGATCACCGCGATGACGATGAAGACGAAGAACAGGGTGCGGGCGATGCTGCTGGCGGCGGACGAAACCCCGGAAAAGCCGAGACCGCCGGCAATGATCGAGACGACGAAGGCGATGAGCGCCCATTTGAGCAGTGACATGAAAGTGTTCCGTGGTCGGAAGGTGGTTGCCTGCGCCAATGCGAAGCTTTGCCGTTCGTTCCTGTTTTCAAAGGGGTTGAGCCGTCGTCCCTTCCAAAACCGAGTGGCCCGACCGGCGCCTCTCTGAATGAAGCTGACGCACCATGCGCGCGCCCGCCTCTGACAATCGACGCCCGAGGTGCTATCTCCCGTTCATGTCCGCCGCCCTCGAAGATTTCCCGCGCATGCCCGTCGGCATTGTGCCCGCCACCAAGACCTCGCTCGTCGGCCTGACCCGCGCCGGCCTCGCCGAGGCGCTGGCGGCCATCGACGTGCCCGAGCGCGAGCGGCGCATGCGCGTGTCGCAGCTCTGGCAATGGATCTACTTCTCCGGCGCCTCCTCGTTCGACGCCATGCTCAACGTGTCGAAGGTGCTGCGCGCCAGGTTGGCCGAGCACTACACGCTGGCGCGGCCCGAGGTCGTGACCGAACAGGTCTCGTCCGACGGCACGCGCAAGTGGCTGATCCGCCTGCCGCCGCACCCGCAGGACCGCACGGCGCAAGGCCGGGGGTCCGAAGTCGAGGTGGTCTACATCCCCGAGAGCGATCGCGGCACCCTGTGCATCTCGAGCCAGGTCGGCTGTACGCTGACCTGCGCCTTCTGCCACACCGGCACGCAGAAGCTGGTGCGCAATCTCTCCGCCGCCGAGATCGCGGCGCAGGTGGTGGTCGCGCGCGACCGGCTCGGCGACTATCCCGGCCTGACGCCGCCGACGGACGGGCTGATTCCTAGCGCGGGATCGCGTCCGATCTCGAACGTCGTGTTCATGGGCATGGGCGAGCCGCTCTACAATTTCGCCAATGTCCGCGACGCGCTCGGCACGATCTCGGACGGCGACGGCCTGTCGCTGTCGCGGCGCCGCATCACCGTCTCCACCGCCGGCGTGGTGCCGCAGATGGAGCCGCTCGGGCGCGAGGGCGGCGCCATGCTGGCGATCTCGCTCCACGCCGTGCGCGACGACCTGCGCGACGTGCTGGTGCCCCTCAACAAGAAATATCCGCTTGCCGAGCTGCTCGCGGCCTGCCGCGACTATCCCGGCGCCTCCAATGCACGGCGCATCACCTTCGAATATGTGATGCTGAAGGGGGTCAACGACAGCCCGGCCGAGGCGCGCGAACTGGTACGGCTGCTCAAGGGCATCCCGGCCAAGATCAACCTGATCCCCTTCAATCCGTGGCCCGGCTCGGCCTACGAATGCTCCGACTGGGACACGATCGAGCGCTTCTCCGACATCGTCTTCAACGCCGGCTACGCCAGCCCCGTGCGCACACCACGCGGCCGCGACATCCTCGCCGCCTGCGGCCAGTTGAAGAGCGAGACGGAGAAGCTGCGGGCGCGGGCGGTGTTGGCGGTGGAGGAGTAGGCTCCCGTCGCCGCGGGCCACGGGACCTGCACAAGCGAAAATGCTGCCGCCTGCAACCGTGAGGGGTGCGGACAAACCATTCCTTAAGACGACGCCGCGTAACGTGGGCCACGTGGGAAAGACCGTCATGCTCCTGGAGAAACGTGCGCAGGCCGAACGCGACCGCTGCGCCATCAAGGCCTCGATCCGCGTGGTCGAGAAGAACGCGGTGGTACCGTGCGTCGTCGTCGACCTGACCGAGCAGGGCGCCGGCCTCTCGCTCGACGCGACGGCGGAACTGCCGCCTCGCTTCCACCTGGCCCTGCCCCTGACCGACGAACACCTCGACGAACGCCTCGTAGAGCTGCGCTGGCGTCGTGGGGGCGCCGCCGGCGTGCTCTTCGTCCGCCCGTAATCGCGTCGGACGTTTCCGGACATCTGCAAGCATAGGTGAGGACTTGTCCGCGGGCACATGACGTCTTGTGCCGGCGAAGACGCGTTGTGCCTCGGGTCGAGCGCGGTAAAGTGCCGGCGCAACCCGGTCGCGAGGCCCGCCATGACTGCTCTCCAAGCCTTCTCCACCGGCATCCGGCGCGCCGCCGGCACGCTGCTCGGCGCGGCCCTGCTCCTGGCGCTCGCCTCGCCGAGCCTTGCCTTGGACTACCTCAACGTCACGGTGCAGCCGGACGCGGCGACGCCGGCGGCGTGCCTGTCGTTCTCCACCGAGCTCAAGCGCGACACGCCGCAGGCGCTGGGCAGCTTCATCCGCATCCAGCCCGCGCTCGACCATTCCGTCGCGGTCCGTGGCAAGGACCTCTGCATCGACGGCCTGCACTTCGGCGAGAGCTACAGCGTCACCGTCAAGGCGGGTCTTCCGGGCGCCGACGGCACCGTGCTGGCGAAGGACGCCGCCGTCACGGTCCCCGTGCCGGACCGCGGCCGCCAGGTCGCGTTCTCGAACAAGACGCTGCTGCCCTTGGCCAAGGGCGTGGGACTGCCGCTGAAGAGCGTCAACGTCGCCAAGGCGCATGTCGTGCTCTTCCGCTTCAACGACCGCGCGATGGTCGACCACCTCGCCGACGACTGGTTCGGGCGCAATCTCGACTGGATCTACCAGGTCGAGGACAACGCCACGAAGGTCTTCGAGGGCTCGCTCGACATCGCCGCGATCCGCAACAAGGAGGTCGCCACCACCATTCCCGTCGAGCGCTTCGTGAAGTCGCTCGAACCCGGCGTCTATGTCGCCGTCGCCTCGATCGACGGCGGCGGGGATGGGCACAGCGCGACGCAATGGTTCAGCGTCTCCGACGTGGCGCTGACGAGCGTGAAGACCGAGTCGGGCCTGCTCGTCGTGGCGCGCTCGCTCGCCAGCGCCAGGCCGAAGCCGGGTGTGGTGGTGAAGCTGTTCTCGCGCGCCAACGAGGTCCTCTCGGCCACTCGCACCGACGCCGAGGGACGCGTCAGCATCCCCGGCGCGCTGCTGCGCGGCGAGCACGGCCAGGCCGCGAAGGTCGTGTCGGCCTACGACGTCGGCGGCGGCTTCGCCTGGCTGCAGGTCGACGCGCCCTCGCTCGACCTCTCCGACCTCGACGTGAAGGGCCGCGCCGTGCCGGCCGGCAACGATGCCTTCGTGTGGACCGATCGCGGTGTGTACCGCCCCGGCGAGACGATCCACCTCGGCGCGCTGCTGCGCGACCGCGACGCCATGCCGGTCACCGGCCTGCCGGCATCCGTCCACGTCGTGCGACCGGACGGCATCGAGGTGGAGGCCAAACCGATCGACCTCTCGGCGGCGGCCGGCGGCACGCTCGACTATTCCGTGCCCGACAACGCGATCTCCGGCACCTGGCGCTTGTGGGTGAGCGCCGGCGACAAGCGCAGCGCGGGGCAGACCGAGGTGTCGGTGCAGGACTTCGTGCCGCCGCGGCTCGAGGCCAAGGTCGCGTCCGCCGCGACGGCACTCACGCCCGAGGGCGCGCTGTCGGCGCACGTGTCGGCGGACTATTTCTACGGCAGCCCCGGCGCGGACCTGTCGGGGTCGCTCGAGGCCACGCTGCAGGCGGCCGAGCAGCCGTTCAAGGGGCTCGACGGCTTCGCCTTCGGCCTTGCCAACGAGCCGTTCCTGCCCCGCGCGCTCAAGGCCGAGGACTTCACCACCGACACCAAGGGCGAGGCGGACGTCGAGCTCAAGGCCGACGCCCTGCCCGACACGTCGCACCCGCTGCAGGTCGCGCTGCGCGCCACGGTCAACGACGTCGACGGCCGTCCCGCCGTTGCGCAGGCGACCAGCGCGCTGCACACCGGCGAGCGCTTCGTCGGCATCCGCCGCGGCTTCAAGGACCTCGCCGACGGCGCCACCGCCGGCTTCGACGTCGCGCTTGTCGACGGCGACGGCAAGGCGATCCCAGGCGAGGCGCTGACGTGGAGCCTCGTCAAGGAGGACTACACCTACAGCTACTTCTATCGCGACGGCCGTTGGCAGTCGCACGAGGCGGTCGTCGATGCGCGCGTCGATGGCGGCACGGTCGCGCTCGACGGCGTGGGCCGCGGCACGATGTCGGCGCGGGTCGGCAACGGGCGCTGGCGCATGGAGGTCTACGACGCCTCGGGCAAGACCGCCTCGAGCGTGAGGTTCGACGCCGGATGGTGGGCGGCGGACGAAGCCGAGAACCGCAAGCCCGAGACCATGCCGGTGACGCTCGACGCCCACCCGCCGGAGGGCAAGGTGCGCGCGATGATCGAGCCCTCCTTCGCCGGCCGCGTGCTGGTGATGCTCGACGGCAACGGGCTGCACGGCGTCCAGGAGGTCGAGATGGCCAAGGGCGGCGGCGCGGTCGAGTTCGACGCCGCCGACGTGCCGGCCTCTGGCGGCTACGTGCTGGCCATGGCGGTGTCGCCGTCCGGCGCCGTGATCCCGCGGCTGCCGGTGCGCGCCGTCGGCATCGCCTGGGTGCCGGGCCAGGCCGCCGCGCGCAAGCTGGCGGTGACGCTGGGGGCGCCTGCCAAGATCCAGCCCAAAACCACCCTCGCCGTCGACGTCCTCGCCACCGGCGCCGCGCCCGGCGAGCAGGCCTACGTCACGCTCGCCGCCGTCGACGAAGCGGTGTTGCGCATGACGAGCTTCGCCGCGCCCGACCCGGCCGACCATTATCTCGGCCGCCGCGAGGCGGATTTCGAGATCCGGGACGCCTATGCCAGCCTGATCGATCCCGAGGGCGACCCCGGCCAGTTCCACGAGGGCGGCGACGGCAAGAACGCCAACCTCGACACCGGCGGCCTCGACGTGAAGACTTTCAAGACCGTCGCCCTGTTCAAAGGGCCGGTGAAGCTCGACGCCTCCGGGCACGCCCGCATCGAGCTGCCGGTGCCGGACTTCTCCGGGCGCCTGCGCCTGATGGCGACGGCCTGGACCGGCACCCGCTTCGGCCGTGCCGAGGCGCCCGTGACCGTGCGGCCGCCGATGCTCGCCGAGCTGACCCTGCCGCGCTTCCTCGCGCCCGGCGACACCACACCCGCCCGCATCCTGCTGACCGACCTGGAGGCGCCGGAGGGCACCTACACGGTGGAGATGACGGCGAAGGGTGCGGTGTCGCTCGATCGCGCCGACGCGCTGTTCAAGGACGTGAAGCGCGACAGGCGCCGCTACGTCGATCGTACCTTGACCGCCGGGGCGACGCCCGGCGTCGGGCGCATCCACATGACCGTCACCGGCGAGGACGGCGCGACCACCGAGCGCGACTTCGAACTGCCGGTGCGCACCCCCAGCGCCTACGTCACGCGGCGCCAGGTGGTGGAGGTCGCCGCCGGCGGCAAGCTGACGATCGACGACGCGCTCGCCGCAGGCCTGGTGCCGGGCACGGCGAAGCTCGACGTGACCGCCGGCACGATGCCGTCGTTCGACGTGGCCGGGCTGCTCGCCGACCTGCGCCGCTATCCCTACGGCTGCGCCGAGCAGACGATCAGCCGGGCCTTCCCCGAGCTTTTCGCCAAGCGGCTCGGTGCCCAACTGCCCGTCCCGGTCGGCGACACCGTCACCGGCCAGGGTGCGATCGCGCGACTGACCTCGCTGCAGACCAGCGACGGCTCGTTCGGCTATTGGAGCTCCTACGACACCGCCAACGGCAACTTCTGGCTGACCGCCTACGCGGTCGACTTCATGCAGCACGCGCGCGCCGCCGGCCTGACCGTGCCGCCCGACATGGAGAGCCGGGCGACGAACTGGCTTGCCGGCCGTTTCGCCTCGATCGGCTTCGCGCCCGACGAGGTCGCCGGCGCCGCCTACGCCTCGATCGTGCTGTCGCGCGCCGACCGACTCGACCTGTCGCAGCTGCGCTACGTCGCCACCCGCATCCGCGGCAGCCTGCCCAGCGACATCGCGCGGGTGCAGCTCGCCTCGGCGCTGGCACGGGTCGGCGAGCGCGACATGGCCTCCGCGGTCGTCGCCGCGCCGCTGGTCACCCGCGACCCGCAGCACTGGCTCAACGACTACGGCAGCCCATTGCGCGACGCCGCCATGGTGCTGTCGCTGATGGCCGAGGAGAAGCTGGTGCCGCGCGAGCAGCTCTTCACCCGCGCGCTCGACCTGGCCCGTGCCACCGGCGGCAAGGGGTATCTCTCGACGCAGGAGGAGGCGTGGCTGCTGCGCGCCGCCTTCGACCTTCACGGCACCACGCCGCTGAAGGTGCTGCTCGACGGCAAGCCCAACGCGGCAGCCGGCGACAGCCTGCACGCCGCCTTCCCGGCCTCGACCAGCCACGTGCTGGTCAACCGCGGCCGCGAGCCGATCTACGCCGCCGTGGCGACGACCGGCATCCCGGCCGGCGCGCAGCCGGCCGAGGCCGACGGCTTCACCGTCGTGCGATCCTACCTCCACCTCGACGGCACGCCGGTCGACCTCGCCGACGTGCGCCAGAACGACGAGATCGTCGTCGTGCTCGAAGGCGGGATGACGGACAAGTTCCAGCGCAAGGTGCTGGCGGTGGACATGCTGCCGGCCGGGCTCGAGCCGGAGACGATCGGGCTGACCGGCGACCGCGACGACGGCCAGTTCAAATGGCTGCACGGCCTCACCGAACCGACGTTCTTCGCCCTGCGCGACGACCGCTACATGGCCGGCGTCGACCTCTACGAAGGCGCGAAAGGGTTCAAGTTCGCCTACGTGGTCCGCGCGGTGTCGCCCGGCACCTTCGTCAATCCGGGGCCGCAGGTCGAGGACATGTACGCCCCGGCCTTCCACGCGCGTGGCGCGACCGCTACGCTCGAAGTGAAGCCCGCGCGCAAGCCGGCCGCCGCGTCGACAGTGCCGTAGGATGCACAAACCGTCCGTCATTGCGAGCCGGAGGCGAAACCATCCAGGGGCCGACAGCGGAGGCAGTGCCAGGCCGCCCCTGGGTTGCTTCG
>CAZZWW010000025.1:0-16375 GCA_964657815.1 Vulcanimicrobiota bacterium
CCGTTGCGCTCGAGCGCAGTGCGCGCGAGCCGCCGCATCTCGACCTCGTCGTCGACGATGAGCACGTCGCCCTCGGCCTCGCGGAACGCCTCCATGACGTGGCGCAGGCGGTTCCAGTCGACCGGCTTGATCACGTAGTCGGCGGCGCCGAGCGAGTTGGCCAGCGCCTTCTCGCTGACGAAGGTGACCATGACGACGGGGATGGCGGCGAGGCCGGGATCGGCCTTGAGGGTGCTCAGCACAGACCAGCCGTCCATGCCGGGCATGGTGACGTCGAGCAGGATCGCGCGCGGCTTGAGCCGCCGGGCGAGTTCGAGACCGGTCGGCCCGTCGGCGGCGGTGCGGGCGAGGAAGCCCTCGCGGATGAGGAAGCGGCTCATCAGGTCGCGCTGGGTCTCGTCGTCGTCGATCACCAGGACGATCTCGCGGTCGGCGACCTCGTCGTGGGAGCCGCGGTCGATCTCGGCGAGCGGCTTCGCCTCGGCGGTCTCGCCCATCGCCGCCGGCAGGCGCACGGTGAAGGTGCTGCCGCGCCCGACGACTGAGGTGACCGTCACCGTGCCTCCGAGCAGCGTGACGAAGGCGCGCGTCAAGGCGAGGCCGAGCCCCGTGCCGCCGAACTGCCGCGTGGTCGAGACGTCGGCCTGCTGGAAGCGCTGGAACAGCTTGGCCAGCTGCTCTTCGTTCATGCCGATGCCGCTGTCGCCGACGGCGAAGCTCACCCAGTCGCCCTCCCGCGTCACGGAGAGCGTGACGCGCCCTTGCTCTGTGAACTTGGCGGCGTTGGAGAGCAGGTTCAGCAGCACCTGGCGCAGGCGTGTCACGTCCGAGCGCATGGTGCCGAGGCCGTCGCCGCGCGTCAGCTCGAAGCGGTTGCCCTTCTTCTCCATCAGCGCGGCGACGGTGGAGCCGACGTCCTCCACCATGGCGCCGAGGTCGAAGCTCTCGACGAAGGCCTCCATCTTGCCGCTCTCGACCTTGGAGAGGTCGAGCACGTCGTTGATGAGGCCGAGCAGGTGGCGGGCGTTGCCCTCGATCTTGTCGACGTCGCTGGCGAGGTCGGTGGGCTCGGTGCCGTCGGAGAGGTCCTCGGCCAGCATCTCGGCGTAGCCGATGATGGCCGAGAGCGGAGTGCGCAGCTCGTGACTCATGTTGGCCATGAAGGTCGACTTGGCGCGGTTGGCCGCCTCGGCCTCGTCGCGCGCCGCCTCGAGCCGCCGCTCGGCCTCGCGCATGTCGGTGATGTCGGTGTTGGTGCCGATCCAGCTGACGATGCGGCCTTCGGGATGGGCGGCGTCGGGCGGGTCGCGGACCGGCAAGGCGCGCGACAGGAACCAGCGGTATTCGCCGTCCTTGCCGCGCAGCGGGAACATGTCCTCCCAGGGCTCGCCCGACGTGAAGGCCTGGCGCCAGCGCCGCTCGACGCGTTCGACGTGGTCGGGATGGTGGACGCTCTTCCAGCCCCAGCCTTCCATCTCCTCGAAGGTCGTGCCGGTGAACTCGTACCAGCGACGATTGTACCAGTAGATGTAGCCTTGGGGATCGGTCATCCAGCTCAGCTGAGCGAGGCCGTTGGCCATGGTCAGGAAGCGCGCCTCGTGCTGGCGCGCCATGCGTTGCTCGTGCCGACGGGCGCTGGTGTCGCGCAGGTGCGCGACCAGCCGCGCCGCGCCCTCGCCGGAGGAGCGCAGCAGGATCAGCTCGGCCGGAAACGTCGCCCCGTCCTGAGCACAGACCTCGACCTCGCTGCGCGCCGCCAGCGTGTCGATCTCGCCGGCGAGCGCCTTGGCGAGAAGGACGTGCTGCGCCTCGCGCGCGTGCTCGGGGAAGATCGCGTCGACGAAGTCGCGGCCGATGCCGTCGTCGGCGGGAAGCGCGAAGGCAGCCTTGGCGGCGGCGCTGGCCTCCAGAATGCGGCCGCCTTCGTCGAGGGTGAAGACCATGTCGGGCGAGGCCAGCATCGCCGCGACCAGCGTCGCGTCCTCCTGGCGCGCGACGCCGCCTTCGGCAGGCAGTTCACGCATGGTCAGGATGCGCGCACCCTCGCTCGATCCCGGCAGCGGATAAGAGGAATATTGCGCGAAGAACGGCGTCCCGTCCTGCCGCCACAGCATCTCGCGGTCCAGCGTCACGTGATCGCCGCCGACCGGCGGATTCAGCAGGCGGCACTCGGCCTGCGGCAGCGCGGTGCCGTCGGGCCGGGTGTGGTGCACGAGGTCGTGCATGTTGCGGCCGAGGACCTGCGCCCGGTCGGCGAAGCCGAACAGGCGCATGGCCGCCTCGTTGAGGAAGGAGCAGCGCCCCTCCCGATCGGTCAGGTAGACACCGTCGCTCAACGTGTCGAGGAACCCCCAGTCACGCCCATCCACTGTCGCCACCACGTCCAAACCGTCTCTCCCGCCTTCCGTCATGGCTGCTCGATCAGCTGCTTCACGCGGGAGGCCAGGGCCTCCATGGCGAAGGGCTTCGTCAGCACCTGCATGCCCGGCGCGAGATGGCCGTGGTTGAGCACGGCGTTCTCGGCGTAGCCGGTGATGAACAGCACCTTGATCCCCGGGCGCATCACCCGCGCGGCATCGGCCACCTGGCGTCCGTTGAGGCCGCCGGGCAGGCCGACGTCGGTGATCAGCACGTCGAACCGCGTCTTGGAGCGCAGGCGCTCCAGGCCCTCGTTGCCGTCGGCGGCCATGGTGATGCGATAGCCGAGCTCCTCGAGCACCTCGGCGGCGAGCGATCGCACCGCGTGCTCGTCGTCGACGAGCAGGATGCTCTCGCCCTCGAGGGATCGCGGCGCTTCCGAGAGCGCGGCACGCTCGACCTCCTGCTCCGCCTCGCCGTAGTGGCGCGGCAGCAGGATGCGCATCGTGGTGCCGATGCCGGGCCGCGTGTGCACCCGCACGGCGCCGCCGGATTGCCGGGCGAAGCCGTAGATCATCGAGAGGCCGAGACCGGTGCCGGAACCGAGCGGCTTGGTGGTGAAGAACGGGTCGAAAATGCGCGCCGCGATCTCCGGCGGCATGCCGGTGCCGTCGTCGCTGACGCTGAGCGCGACGTAGTCGCCCGGCGGCAGGTCGCGTTCGCCCGCGGTCTGCTCGGTCAGCCGGGCGTTGCGCATCTCGACGTCGATGCGGCCGCCGTCCGGCATGGCGTCGCGGGCGTTGATGCAGAGGTTCAGGAGCGCGTTCTCAAGCTGGCTGACGTCGACCAGGACCGTCCAGAGGTCCTCGGCGCCCGTGACGTGCAGCCGGATCTCCGGGCCGACGGTGCGGGCCAGCAGGTCGTGCATGCCAGCGACGAGGCCGTCGATGTCGGCCGGCTTGGGGTCGAGCGTCTGCCGCCGCGAGAAGGCCAGCAGGCGGTGGGTCAGCGCCGCCGCGCGCTGCGCCGCCGTCTGGGCCGCCTCGACGTAGCGCTCGACGCGCTCGTAGCGGCCCTGCGCCACGCGGACCTGGAGCAGGTCGAGGCTGCCCATGATGCCGGTGAGGAGGTTGTTGAAATCATGCGCCAGGCCGCCGGTGAGCTGCCCGACCGCCTCCATCTTCTGCGACTGGCGCAAGGCATCCTCGGCGACGCGCTGCTCGGTGATGTCGCGGCCGCAGAACAGGACGAGGCCCTCCTCTTCGTTCGAATAGGCGATCCGCGCGCCGACGATCTGCACCGTCATCGGCACATCGGTGCGACGCTCCACCTGGTACTGGATGCGCTTGCCGCGCAGCGCGCGTCGCACGTGCACCTCGATGCTGGCGGCGCTCTCGACGGAGGCCACCTCGGCCACCGGCCGGCCGGCGACGAGCTTGCGGTCGCGATCGAAGAGCGCCTGCGCCGCCGGGTTGACGTCCTCGTAGGAGAGCACGCCCTCCTTCGAGAGGCGGATCAGGTAGAGGTAGTCGGGGCAGGCGTCGAAGATCGTCTGCAGGTGCGAGCGGCTGCGGTTCAGCTCGTGCAGCCGGGTGAAGAGGTCCTGCTCGAGCTCCTCGTTGTCGCGCGTCAGCGCCTCGACGGCGGTGACCTCGGCGTCGATGTCGGCGGCGGTGCCGATCCACGCCGACGTCCGCGCCATGGCATGGCTCGATGGGGCGGCATGGATCAGCAGCCAGCGCCAGCCGCCCTCGGCGGTGGCGACGCGGCCCTTGAAGCCGGAGCCCTGGTGGCCGATGCACACCCGCGCCGAGACGGCACTGTGCCAGGCGAAGTCGTAATCCTCGCGGCAATCGGGATGCAGGAGCGTGGCGAAGTCGCGCCCGACCACCGCCGCCGGGGACTGGCCCAGCAGCGAAAGCAGCGCCTCGTTGGCCCACACGACGATCCCGTCGGCGCGCATCAGCCAGGCCGCCCCCGGGATGAGCCGGACGGCCGACTGAAGGTCGGTGTCGACCGTCTGAACCTCAGCCATGGCCGGCGCGCGTTCTACCAAGATTGCCCTCGAGCCGGCGCTGCCCCTGCCACGGCGTCGCGCCGCGAACGCAGGCGTCCGGAAATAGGTGACATCCGGCCAACGCGAGCCGCCGCGAAACGCTCCCCGCCCTCATGCGGGCGCGGCGTGCCGTCCCATGCCATGTAGGGCGCGGATCTCCGCCGTCAGCTCCCCGAGGCTGAGGTCCCCCTTTCGCAACACCCTCTCGGCGTCCGCCAGCCGCTCGCGCTCGGCCGCCGTGATGTCCCGCGCGCTCAGGACCACCACCGGGATGTTGGCGCCCCCCGGCGTCTCGCGCAGCCGATGGAGGAAGCCGAAGCCGTCCAGCACCGGCATGGTGAGATCGAGCACGACGAGGTGCGGCGCGGCGCGCTCCACCTCGGCGAGAGCGGCCGCACCGTCCCCGGCCTCGCGCACGCTCCAGCCGCTGCGCTCCAGCGCGGTGCGCAGCCTCGCCCTCAGGTCGGGATCGTCGTCGACGACGAGGACGTCGCCGCCGCTGGCGCGGAACCCGTCGAGCAGGGTCTTCAGCTTGGCCCAGTCGACCGGCTTGATCATCGTCTCCGCGGCGCCGAGCGACGCCCCGAGCTTGGCCTCGGCGACGAAGCTGACGATCACCACGGGGATGTCGGCGGTGGCCGGATCGGCCTTCAGCGCCTTGAGCACGCCCCAGCCGTCGAGATCCGGCATCATGACGTCGAGCAGGATGACCCGCGGCTGGAGGCTGCGGGCCAGCGCGAGCCCGCTGCGGCCGTCGGCCGTGGTGCGCACGGCGAAGTGCTGCCGGGTCAGGAACCGGGTCAGGAGCTCGCGCTGCGAGGCCTCGTCGTCGATCACCAGCACCAGGTCGCGCCGCTCGTGGGCGGCCGGTCCGGTCCAGTGCGTGGCGTTGTCCGGCATCGCCGCGCCCTCCGGCGCCTCGGCCGGCACGCTCAGGGTGAAGCAGGTGCCCTGCCCCTCCGTGCTGGTGACGGCGACGTCGCCGCCGAGCAGGCGGGCGAAGGCGCGGGTGAGCGCCAGGCCGAGGCCGGTGCCGCCGAACTTGCGCGTGGTGCTCTCGTCGGCCTGGGTGAAACGCTGGAACAGCCGCTGCAGCTGCTCGGGCGACATGCCGATGCCGGTATCCTCGATCGCGAAGCTCAGCCAGTCGGCGTCGCGGCGCACGCGCAGCGTGATCTGCCCCTTCTCGGTGAACTTGCAGGCGTTGCCGAGCAGGTTGAACAGGCACTGCCGCAGCTTGACGGCATCGGTGCGCATCGCGCCGAGATCGTCGCCGAGGTCGAGCGTCAGCGTGTTGGCCTTGGTCTTGACGAGCGGCTCGACCGTGGCCGCGACCTCCTCGAGGAGAGGCCCGAGCGCGACCGTCTCGGCGAGGAGCTCCATCTTGTTGGCCTCGACCTTCGACAGGTCGAGCACGTCGTTGATCAGGCTGAGCAGGTGCTTGGCATTGCTCCTGATCTTGCCGAGGTCGTTCAGGATCGCGGGATCCTCGCTCTCCTCCTCGAGCAGCTCCGTGTAGCCGATCACCGCCGAGAGCGGCGTGCGCAGCTCGTGGCTCATGTTGGCGAGGAAGGCGCTCTTGGCGCGGTTGGCCGCCTCCGCCGCGTTGCGCGCCGCCTCGGCCTCTTCCGTGCGGTGGCGCAGCTCCTCCGTCATCGCCAGCTGCGCCGCCTCGGCGCGCTTGCGGCGATCGATGTCGGTCATCGCGAGGACCGCGCCCTTGAGGTTGCCGTCCTCGTCGAGGATCGCGGCGCCCTGCAGGTCCGTCCAGATGCGGGTGCCGTCGGGCCGCAGGTAATGCGCCTGGAGGTAGGCCTCGCGGGTCTTGCCGCTCACGATCTGGGCGAGCGGATATTCGTGCGGCTCGACGGGTCGCCCGTCGGCGTGGTTCGCCGTGTATTTCGTGTAGTCCGCGGAGCTCGCGGCCTCGCCGCCGACAGCCTCGGCCGCGCCGATGACCTGATCGAGCATCCTGTTGCGTCCGACGATGCGCCCGCTCGGCGCCTCGGCGATCATGAGACCGACGGGGACGGTGTCGAGGATCACCCGCATCTCCCGCTCGCTGCGCTGCGCCCGCTCCAGCGCCGCCGCATTGTCCGCCAGCAGCCGGCGCAGGGCACCGCACACCCTGACCATGGCCGAGGCGACGACGAGGTACTCGCCGATCGCGATCCATTGCGGCTCCGTGAGCTGCCACGGCTCGGGGCCGGTGTGCTCGAAGAAGCAGCCGGCGAATACGGCCGACGTCACGATCGCGAGCAGGCCGGCGCGCTGCCCGAAGGCGACGCTGAGCAGGAACACGGCCGGCAGGTAGAGGAGGAACGGCGCCTTATCGAGCGGCACCACGACCCGAAAGCCGCTGATGAGGCCGAGCGAGAGGATCACGACGCCATAGGCCTGGAGGCTCGACAGGTTCGAGCGCGTCAGCACCGTCAAGAATTTCTGCAACGGCTCCTCCGACGCCCGACGTTCCGCGGACCATACCCCAACGGCTCAGCTGAGGCGAAGTCCGGGCCGAGAGAGAACGCCGCGTCTCAGCCGGCTGCCCGTTCCGGCAAGGCCGGTGGTCCCTTGCGCCCGCGCCACAGCCGCAGCACGAGCGCGACGAGCAGGATCAGCACCGTGCCGGCGGCCGCGCCCATCAGCTCGAAGCGCGACGGCAGGTCGCCCGGCAGCGCCTCCCAGACCGGGTCGGAGGCCATGATCTCGCCGGCGACCCAGCCGAGCAGCGCCGCCCCGGCCACCACCAGGATCGGGAAGCGCGTCAAGAGCTTCAGGATCAGCGTCGAGCCCCACACGATGAGCGGCACCGAGACGACGATCCCGAAGACGATCAACGGCACCGAGTTGCGTGCCGCCGCCGCCACC
The DNA here is from genome assembly GCA_964657815.1 of Vulcanimicrobiota bacterium. Lineage (GTDB taxonomy): Bacteria > Pseudomonadota > Alphaproteobacteria > Rhizobiales > Beijerinckiaceae > RH-AL1. Next base: position 7,283 of record CAZZWW010000025.1, read on the forward strand.
GCCACCACGTTGTCGAGCGACATGACGGCGTCGGCGACGGCGATGGTGCGCACCGCGCCCCAGATCGAGCCCGCGGCGGCGACCTCCTTGTCGTCGTGCGAGCGCAGCAGGTCGACGGCGATCCAGAGCAGCAGCAGGCCGCTCCCGAGCTTGAGGTAGGGCAGGCCGAGCAGCTTCACGACGAAGAAGGTGAGCACGATGCGCATCGCCACGGCGACCGCCGAACCGCCGAGGATCGCCCATTTGCGCTGCCGCGCCTCCAGCCCGCGGCAGGCCAGCGCGATCACCACGGCGTTGTCGCCGGAGAGCAGGATGTTGATCCAGACGATCTGCAGGCCTTGCAGCGCCAGGACCGCCAGGGGGGACATCGCGATGGGGTACGCTCCGGGAGCGAGACCTTACCGCGATGCGAAGGAAGACGCCAATCGCGCCGGCGCGAATGCGACGTTCGCGGGTTCGGTGACTTGAGGTGCGACGGCGCACGGCGACGGGAGTGGACGACGGGGAGACGCAACCTGTATTGACGCTGTGTAGACAAGAGCTATGGTGCTGCGACGTGCTCGAGGATCATAGTCATGGCGGACTCCGCAATCGTCCCGGGCACCGGCGCAGGACGCGGGACCATCAACCTGCGTGTCGACGACGGCGACCGTAGCCTGATCGACCGCGCCGCGGCGTTGCTGGGCAAGACGCGGACCCAATTCATGATCGACAGCGCCAAGCAGCACGCGGCGGACGTCGTGCTGGATCAACGTCTCTTCAAGCTCGACGCCGACCACTATGACGCCTTCATGGAGGTGCTCGACAACCCACCCCCGCCCGACGCGAAACTCCGGACCTTGATGCGTCGGACGCCGCCTTGGACGAGCTGAGCGAGGCGCTCTCCGCTCCTCAGCCGTTTCGCGACATCCATGACGTCTCGACATTCGAATGCGGCCTGCCGCCTCTCGACGAATGGCTTCGGCTGCGAGCGCGCCGTGGCGAGGGCCGGTTCTCTCGCACCTACGTGGTATGCCGAGAGGCGCAAGTGGTCGCCTATTACGGTCTCGCAGTCGGATCGGTGGAGCGCGCCATGGCACCGGGCAAGTTGCGGCGTAACGCACCCGATCCGATCCCGGTGGCGATCATCGCTCGCCTTGCCGTAGACCGGAGGTATGGCAAACGGGGGCTCGGTGCCAGCCTGTTGGCCGACGCCTTTCGCCGGATCCTCGCGGCAGCCGACCACGTCGGCATCGCCGCTGTTCTGGTTCACGCCAAGGACGATGCAGCACGCGACTTCTACAAGGCTTGCGCCGCATTCATCGTGTATCCTGCCGAGAGCCGGACCCTGTTCCTGCCGATCGAGACGATCTTCGCCGCCGCAAAGGCGTAGGACGATTCGGCAGATCGCTCAGCGTTCCGCTTCGGTCAGGTTGGGCCGGAGGTCCGGGTAGAGGTTGCTGCCGATCGCGGTCAGCCGGCGAGTTCGGCCTCGCGCTGAAAGGTCATGGAGGAGCCGACTGCTTGTTTCCCGACAAGATCGGGCGCGGCATCGATCGCGATCTCGACGAACTCCTCGAACGTCTCGCTTTCGAGATCGAGCCCCGGGATGTTCGAAGAGAGGACGAAGTATACGTGCCCTTCGGACAGTAACCCACACGCACGATGCAGCTCATGTGTCCTCGCAGGACGAAGGCCGCGATCGTCGTCGGCGTTCATCGATAGCCATGCCGCATTGGAGCCGCGCGAACCAAGCACCTGCTGTGGCGGTGCATCGAAACAAGCGTCCCGCCATCGAAACACACCAGAGCCACGCCACGTTTTGCATGCGGCGCCGGTAGGGCTTCGTTTACCTCCGGAGGCCTTAGCTCGGGCAAGTGGCCGCCGCGCAACGCGGCGACCGCGGTACGACGCGTGGAGTTCCGCCTTGTCGCTCTTCCCCCGCCTTTCCCTCCTCGCGGCGCTGCTCGCCGCCACGGCGGCGCCGTCGCGGGCGCAGGACGACGGCCTCGACCTGCCGCGTGCCGACACGGTGGCGCGACCATCGCAGGCCCAGCCGGCGCGGACGTTCTCCCCTTCCGCCATCTCCGACCTGCTCAAGCGGGACGCCCCCGCCAAGCCCCCGCGCACCACCTCGGCCCTGCCCCGCGCCCTCGACGTGCCGGTGGATTCCGGACGCACGGCGCCGGAGAAGGCGCTGGCCTCGGCCCGCGCGCCGCTTTCGCCCGAGGCCATCAACGCGGCGCGCTTCGCCCGCGTCGGCGAGATCTCCAAGGCGGTCGATCCCGTGGTGCTCAAGGCCGAGATCCTGCTCGACCGCAACCACGCCCCGCCGGGCGTCATCGACGGCCGCTGGGGCGCCAACGTCGCCAAGGCGGTCTCGACCTTCGAGACGGTGCGCGGCCTGCCGGTGGACGGCAAGCTCACGCGGCGGGTGTGGGACGAACTCGGTGCCGACGGCGCCGCCCCGGTGCTCGGCACCTACACGATCACGCCCCTCGACGTCGTCGGTCCGTTCTACCCCGACCTGTCGCCGGACTATGCCGAGCAGGCCAAGATGCCCGACCTCGGCTACCGCTCGCCCGAGGAGATGTTCGGCGAGCGCTTCCACATGGACAAGCGCTTCCTCAAGGCACTCAACCCCGGCGTCGACATGGGGGTCGCCGGCAACCGCATCGTCGTGGCGGAGGTCGGGGGCGCCCTGCCGATCGCCTCGCAGATCGCCCGCATCGACGTCGACAAGGCGCGCGGCCAGGTGCAGGCCTACGATGCCGACGGCAACCTCATCGTCGCCTATCCCGCCACCATCGGCAGCGACGAGCTGCCCTCGCCCTCGGGCTCCTGGGCGGTGCGCGGGATCGCCCCGCATCCGATCTACACCTACGACCCGAAGAAGAACTTCCAGCAGGGCAAGAACGTCAACAAGCTGATCCTGCCGCCCGGCCCCAACAACCCCGTCGGCGCCGCCTTCATCGCCCTGACCAAGCCGACCTACGGCATCCACGGCACGCCCGACCCCTCGAAGATCGACAAGACCCGCTCCCATGGCTGCGTCCGCCTGACCAACTGGAACGCCCAGGAGCTGGCTTCTCTGGTGCGGCCCGGCATTCCGGTGAACTTCATCGACAAGCCGGGGACCGAGCAGGCGCCGGAGCCCGACATCGCCTCGGTCCTTGGCCTCGATCCGGCGGCGACCTCGGCACGCTGATCGAACCCGAGCGCGGGTCCGCTCATTGACGGGCTTGAACGGCTGGGAGGTCGAGGTGCACGCCGATCCCCCAGCGGCGCCGTCAGCCGAGAGTGAGCCCGACCCCTGATCCTCCCGACCACCACCGCCGGCACGATCGGCTCGCTCGAGACGATCCTGCGCCTGCTGATCGCCGCGCTGGCCGGCAGCGTGATCGGCTACGAGCGCGAGCGGCTGCAATGGGCGGCGGGCCTGCGCACCCACATGCTGGTCTGCGTCGGCTCGTGCCTCATCGTCATCGTCTCGGCCTACGGCTTCTCCGAGGCGCTCGGCTCCCACGTGGTGCTCGATCCCTCGCGCATCGCGGCCCAGGTGGTCTCCGGCATCGGCTTTCTCGGCGCCGGCACGATCCTGCTGCGCGGCGAGGTGGTGAAGGGCCTCACTACCGCCGCCAGCCTGTGGGCGGTGGCCGCCATCGGCCTGGCGGTGGGCGCCGGCCTCTACGTCGCCGCCGTGGCCACGACGGCGATCGTGCTGACCATCCTCGCCGGCGTGAAGCCGCTGGAGGAGAGGGTGCGCGAGCGGGTCCAGACGCGACAGGTGACGGTGCTCGCCAAGCGCGGCGCGATGTCGATCGCCACGCTCCACGACGTCATGGGCGCGCGGGCCTCCCGCGTCCGCCAGTTCGTGCTGCGCCCGGACGAGGACGACGATAGCCTCGACCGCATCGACGTCACCTTTTCGCGTCTTCATCGCGAGGCCGTGACGGAGATCGTCGCGAAGCTGCGCGAGCTGCCCTGCGTCGTCGAGGCGGAGCGGGCGTAGGGCCCCTCTTCGCTCAGTGCTCGTAGAGCTCCTTCGTCGTGTCGCCCGCCCCGGCCTGGCTGGCGCCGTTCTCGCGGCCGTCCGGTCTGGCGCGTCAGCGGCTCCATCGCAGGTCATTGCCCGCGCCCGGATGAAGCCGCTCGAGCCGCATGAGGAGTCCTGGTTGCCGTGGGCCTTTGACGCGGGCCTCGCCGCCGCTTGCCCGGCTTGCCCCGCCCGTCTATCTCCCCGCGCGGAACAGGAGACGCCGATGCACCGTGAGACGCTGACGTACCAGGCCGACGGGCTCACCATGAAGGGCGAGCTGTTCGCGCCCGACGGCGGGAGCGCCCGGGCCGGCGTGCTGGTGTTCCCCGAGGCCTTCGGCCTGTCGGAGCACGCGATCGGCCGCGCACAGCGCCTCGCCGAAGCCGGCCACGTCGCGCTGGCCTGCGACCTCCACGGCGAGGCCCTGCTGATCGACGACCTGGAGAAGGCGATCGGCGCGATCAAGCCGCTCTACGCCGACCCGACGCGCACCCGCGAGCGCTCCGGCAAGGCGTTCGACGCGCTGCTCGCCACCGGGCGGGTCGATGCGGGGCGGATCGCCGCCATCGGCTTCTGCTTCGGCGGCACGATGGCGCTCGAGCTGGCGCGCTCCGGGGCGCCCATCAAGGCGGCGGTCGGCTTCCATTCCGGCCTGGGCACCTCGATGCCGGCGGCGGCAGGCGCGATCAAGGGCAGCGTGCTGGCCTGCATCGGCGCCGACGACCCGATGATCGACGCCGACGCGCGGAAAACCTTCGAGGGCGAGATGAAGGCGGCCGGTTGCGACTGGCAGCTGCACGTCCACGGCAACACGGTGCATAGCTTCACCAACCAGGGCGCCGCCAAGCGCAACATGCCCGAGGCGATCCGCTACAGCCCCGAGGCGGACCGGCGCTCCTGGGCGGCGATGACGGAGCTCTTCGACGAGGTGCTGGGGTAGGCCACAAGCCGCCCCGGTCAGCCCAGCCTGTCCTGCGACGTGACGCCGAAGCTCGAGGGCAGCCGGGGCTCGGCGCGGGTTGGACCCGGCACCGGGGCCGGGGCCGGACCGTCGAAGACGTCGACGATGTCGAGCGGGTTCAGCGGATCGGCACCGTAGCGGTTGCGCCCGTGCGTTCCCGACAGGCAGCCGCATTCCACGAAGATCCAGAAGCTGCCGATGTAGGGCGCGAAGATCATGAAGACCCAGGGCCAGGGCTTGTCGCGATCGTGGAAGCGCTTGACGATCGTGCACACGTGCACCCAGACCGCGACGACGAACAGCGCCAGGCCGACGACGGCGTAGGCGGCGACCAGCCCTGGCCGCCTGTCGGCGATCGTCGAATCCCCGGAGTCGGCCACGATGGCGGGGATCACGTAGGCGAACATGGTCCCGTAGACGAGAAGGGTCGCGCCCCAATATTGCGCCCGCCCGAATCTCCCGCGCGTCGAGAACAGGAACTGGGTCCAGGTGGCTTGCGTCGAAAGCATCGGCCGGCTCCGCTTGCAATGGGCGAAGTATAGATGAAGGCGGCGGCCACGCCAACGCGCCGAAGGGCGATACGCGCGATGGTGGGGCCTCTTCCTTCTCCCACTCCTGGGAGAAGGAAGAGGCCCGCGTCGTCAAAGCCGCCCGAGCCGCGCCATCGCCTCCGCGATCGGCTGCGCCGCATCCTCGTAGCCCGTCCACGCCTTGCTCCGCTTCATCAGCGCCGGCACGCTTCGCAACGTGTAGCGCGCCGGATCGAGGCCCGCCTTGACCTGCCCCCAAACCAGCGGCATCGACACCGGGGCGTGCGGCCGACCCCGCGGCGAGAGCGGCGCCACGGCGGTGGAGAGCCGGTCGTTGCGCAGGTAGTCGAGGTAGATGCGGCCCTTGCGCGCCGCCTTGGACTGCTTGGTCAGGTACTTCGCCGGCGCGTCGCGCTCGATCGCGCGGCACACCTCGTGGGCGAAAGTCTTGGCCTGTTCCCAGGTCACGGCGGCATCGGGCGTCAGCGGCACCACCACGTGCAGCCCCTTGCCGCCGGTGGTCTTGGCGAAGGGGGCGAGGCCGAGCAGCTCCAGCACCTCCTTCACCGTCTTGGCCGCGGCGATCACGTCGGCGAAGGCGACGTCGGGCGCCGGGTCGAGGTCGAACACCAGGCGGCCGGGCACGTCGGGCGCGCCCGGCGCGCAGTTCGAGGGAGGCAGCTCGAGGCCGCCGCTCTGCGCCACCGCCGCCAGCGCGGCGACGCCGTCGAGCGCGACGTAGGGCTCGCGGTCGCCGGAGATCGTCATCGTGCGCAACAGCTTCGAGCCGCCGGCCATGGCGTGGCGCTGGAAGAAGGTCTGCCCGTCGATGCCGTCGGGCGCGCGGATGATCGAGCACGGGCGCTCGGCGATGTGCGGCAGCATCCATTCGCCGACCGCCTCGAAGTAGAGCGCGAGATCGCGCTTGGTGACCGGCACGCCGTCGTCGCCGGCGTCGGGCCACAGCGCCTTGTCGGGATGCGAAATGGCGACGCCCATCACCTCGGCCTTGCCCTTGGCAGCCGGCTTCGCTTTGGCCGGCGGCGCGGCGGACCCCGGCTCGGGCTCGACCACGTCCCGCTTCGGGGTCGTCGGCCCCAAAACCTCCACCTCCGCCGCCGGCTTGTCCTCGCGCAGGCCCTTGAAGGCGGCCTGGCGCATCGAGCCGTCGCCGGTCCATCCGGCGAACTCGATCTCGGCGACCAGCGTCGGCTCCAGCCAATGCGCCCTGCGGGTTTCGGGCGGCAGCGTCTTGCGGTCGAACGGCGTTGTTTCGCGCGCCGCCGCCTTCAGCTTGGGCATGATCTTGGCGACCGTGCTCGCCGAGAAGCCGGTGCCGATGCGGCCGACGAAGGCCAGCCTCCCGTCGCGGAACACGCCGCCGAGCAGCGAGCGGAACTTGCCGCCGGTGTCGGTCCAGCCGCCGAGCACGACCTCGTGGGTCGGCCGGCACTTGGCCTTGGTCCAGCTGTCGGAGCGGCCGGAGCGGTAGGCGGCGTCGAGCCGCTTGGAGACGATGCCCTCGAGCCCGAGCTCGCGCGCCGAGGCGAACATCGCGGCGCCGTCCGCCTCGAAATGCTCGACGACGCGGATCGCCGCGTTGCCCGCGCGCCGCGCGGCGAGGACGGCGGCAAGGCGCGCCTTGCGCTCGACGAGCGGCAGCTTGCGCAGGTCGAAGCCCGCGGCGTGCAGCAGGTCGAAGACGAAGAACACCAGCGAGTCGGTCTTGCCCGCGGAGATCGCCGCCTGCAGCGCGGAGAAGTCCGGCCGCCCCTCGCCGTCCAGCGCGACGATCTCGCCGTCGTAGAGCCCGTCCGGCAGCGCCTGCGCCGCCTCGACGATGGCGGCGAATTTTTCGGACCAGTCGAGCCCGCGGCGGGTGCGCAGCACCGCCCGCCTGCGCTCGACCCGGACCTGCACGCGGTAGCCGTCGAACTTGATCTCGTGGATCCACTTGGCGCCGGAGGGCGGCTTGTCGACGGTGCCGCAGAGCTGCGGCGCCACGAAGTCGGGGACGGGCTCTCGACCAACCTCGTCGTTCCGGGGCGGCGAAGCCGAACCCGGAAGCGGTGTGCCTTCCTCTTTCCCGGCTGTGCGAGGCGCCGCGCTCGTTTTGGCGGCCAGCTTCGCCTTCGGCGACGGCGCAGCGGTCGTCGGCTCCGGCTTGTCGCGGCCCGACGCCCGCCGCTCCTCCTTGGCCAGCCCCTTGTTCGAATCCCAGATCGCGTCGGCCGCCGGCGCCTTGTCCTTTCCCAGCATGAACGGCTTCGGCGCCCTGCCCTTGCCCTCGGCGATCGCCGCCATCGCGCGGCCCGAGGCCACCGACTCGTCGATCGCGAGTACGCCGCCGCCGTCGTCGGACTCGTTGGCCGCGTCGTCGCGATGCTTGATGAGCAGCCAGTTCGTCCGTTTGCCGCCGAACTTGTCGGTCTTCATGCGCACCAGCACGAAGCTGCCCTTGAGCCGCTCGCCGGCCAGCACGAACTTCAGCTCGCCGTCCCTCAGCGACTGTTCCGGCGGCTTGTCCTGCTCCGGCGCCCAGAAGCCGCGGTCGAACAGCTGCACCGTGCCGCCGCCGTACTGGCCCTTGGGGATCGTGCCCTCGAAGTCGCCGTAGCCCAGCGGGTGGTCCTCGACCTCGACGGCGAGGCGCTTGTCCGACGGATTCAGCGACGGCCCCTTGGTCACCGCCCAGGACTTGAAGACGCCGTCGAGCTCGAGCCGCAGGTCGAAGTGCAGCCGCGTCGCATCGTGCTTCTGCACCACGAACCGCAGCTGGTCCGACGCCTCGACACCGTCGGCGCCGCGCGGCTCGGCGGTCTTCTGGAAGTCGCGCTTGGCCTCGTAGCGGCTGAGATCTGCGGCCTTGGCCATGCGCCACGCTTCTCCTGAACACCAAAGTCGCCGTACGGCAACCCAGTTCGGTGGGGGGACACACCCCCTCGCGACTGGCCATGCGCATCTTGCGGCGCGGATGCGGCGCGCGGGCACGATGGCGCGCGTTCTCCTGGTAAAATGACCTTGCAAGCCGCTGGTTCCCCACCAGGTCCCCGCCTCCTCTTAGCGTTGCCTCATGCTTGTCGCCCGTCCATTTCGACTGCTTCAAAATCAACGCGGGCTAACACGATGCCGATTGAACGCGGGAACGACAATAACGGGTCGATTGCGGTCAAATCGGCGGTGGAGTCGGACGTCGATACTTCGCGCAGCGCTCGTTTACCTACACCACCTCTTCCGGCGCCAGCGCGCAGGCCGTCGTCGCGCTCGTCTCGACCTGCAGCGTGGCGTGGCCGATGCCGTGGCTGCTGCGCAGCGTGTGGCAGCACTCCATCAGGAAGGCGTCGCCGGGGTGGCCGTCGGGCATGACGAGGTGCACGGTGAGCGCCGTCTCGCTGGTGCTCATCGGCCAGATGTGGAGGTCGTGCAGGCCGTCGACGCCGGGCAAGGCGGCGAGGTAGCCGCGCACGGCGTCGGCGCGGACCGTCCGGGGGACCGCGGCGAGCGACATCGCCACCGCCTCGCGCAGCAGGCGCCAGGTGGCGGCGACGATCAGCAGGTTGATGGCGAGGCTCAGCGCCGGGTCG
>CAZZWW010000026.1:0-16016 GCA_964657815.1 Vulcanimicrobiota bacterium
CACGACCCTGGCGGGCTCGATCACGGCGGCCGGCGCCGGTGCGTCACCGAAGTCGACGCCCGCCTCGGCCGCCAGTGCCGCGCCGAGCTGATCCCTCAGCACCCGGGTGCGTACCTCCTCCACCGCGCCCTCGGCGAGGTCGAGCAGCTGGAACGGCCCGAACGAGAGCCGGATCAGCCGGTTGACCTCGAGGCCGAGGTGCTCCAGCACGCGCTTGATCTCGCGATTCTTCCCCTCGCGCAGGCCCATCGTCAGCCAGCAATTGGCGCCTTGGCTGCGATCGAGCTTGGCCTCGATCCCGGCGTACTCGATTCCGTCGATCTCGATGCCGGCGTGGAGCGCGTCGAGCTGGGCCTGGTCGGTCTCGCCGTTGGCGCGCACGCGATATCGTCTGAGCCAGCCGGTTTTCGGCAGTTCCAGCATGCGGGCGAGGCCGCCGTCGTTGGTCAGCAGCAGCAGTCCCTCGGTGTTGATGTCGAGGCGACCCACCGTCACCACGCGCGGGCCCTGCGGCCAGTGTTCGCGCAGATGGTCGAAGATGGTCTCGCGTCCCTCGGGATCATGGTCGCTGGTGACGAGTCCGCGCGGCTTGTGGAACAGGAACAGGCGGGTCTTCTCTGCGGCGGGCAGCGGCGCGCCGTCGACCTCGACGCGGTCGCCTGGGCCGACGTCGCGTGCCGGGCTCTTCAGCACCTCGCCGTTGACGCTGACGCGCCCGTCGAGGATCCAGGCCTCCGCGTCGCGGCGCGAGCACAGCCCGGCGCGCGCCATAGCCTTGGCGATGCGCTGGCGCTCGGGCGGCGTCTCCGCAGCCTCCGGGCCGGCGGCGGCGACGGCCGGCGTCGCGTCGGGCCAGTCGTCGGCGAAGCTGGAAGGCGATGCCTTGCGCATCCCGCGCGGCTTGCGGGGGGAACCGGTTTCGTTGTCGGGCATGGGACCTGATAACAAAGCGGCGCGACGAAAGGGAACAAAAGATGAGCGAGGAGACCATTGGGCGAAGCCCGATGGAGTTGGCGATGGACGCGGCCCGCGCCGCGGGCGCGGCCGGCGAGGTGCCGGTGGGCGCCGTGGTCGTGCGCGAGGGCATCGTGATCGCGTCGGCCGGCAATCGCACGATCCGCGATCACGATCCCACCGCCCATGCCGAAGTGGTGGCGATCCGCGAGGCGGCGCGTGTCCTCGGCAACCATCGCCTCGTCGGCTGCGAGCTGCACGTCACGCTCGAGCCGTGCATCATGTGCGCCGGCGCGATCTCCTTCGCCCGCATCGCGCGGCTTTCCTGGGGTTGCGACGACCCGAAGGGCGGCGCTGTCGTGAGCGGGCCGCGGTTTTTCGGGCAGCAAACCTGTCACCACGCGCCGGCGGTGCTCACGGGCGGCGAACTTGCCGCGGAGTCCAGCGTCCTGCTGCGGGGCTTCTTCGCGTCCAGGCGAAAGAGCTATCGTGCGCCCCTCGAGCCGTAAATTCGGAGCGTTCCGACGAGTATCCCGTCCCGCCGACGTTCTGCCGCCTCGTGACCAACGCGACGCCTTCCCTTACCGCATGAACTTCAGAAGCGCGTCGGCGCAGGCATCCGGGTTCTCCTCCGGCACGAAATGCCCTGATTCGATCTGCTCGCCTTGCACGTCGCGGGCGAACTCGCGCCATACGTCCAGCGGCGAGATGCCGGAGGCGGGAATGCCGGCATCGCCCCAGATCGCCAGCAGAGGCACGGCGATGCGGCGGCCGGCCTTGTGGTCGTCCTCGTCCTGCAGACGGTCGGCGGCGGCGCCGGCGCGGTAGTCCTCGCAACTGGCGTGGACACGCGCCGGATCGGCGAAGGCGCGGCGGTAGTGCGCCAGCGCACGCGGATCGAAGGCGGAGAGATCCTTCTTGGCCGTCCAGCTCGCCAACGTGTGCTCGAGAAAGAAGCGGTTCGCCGCGCCGATCAGGGTCTCGGGGAACGGCTCGGGCTGGGCCAGGAAGGTCCAGTGGTACTTCTTGATCGCGCTCTTGGCCTTGCTCATGTCCTTGAACATCGAGGCCGTGGGGATGATGTCGATCACCGCGACCTTCTCCAGCACCTCCGGCTTGTCGAAGGCGAGACGGTAGGCGACGCGGCCGCCGCGGTCGTGTCCGACGAGCCGGAACGTGCGGTGACCGAGCTCGGCCATGACCGCCACGGCATCGGCACCCATCGCGCGCTTGCTCATGCCGGATCCGTCGTGACTTTCGGGCACGACGCTGTCGCCGTAGCCGCGCAGATCCATCGCCACCACACTGAAACGGTCGGCGAGACGGGGCGCCACCTTGTGCCATTCCGCGTGCGTCTGTGGGTAGCCGTGGAGCAGCAGCAGCGGCGCGCCCTGCCCACCGGTGCGCACGAAGAAGCGGCCGGCGTCGGTCTCGACGTGCCGCGACGCGAAGCCGGGGAAGAGGTCGTCCGGGGCCTTCATGGAAGTCCTTGCAGGGGCGCAACGCAGGGCTGCGGGATGGCGACGAAAGAGTGTCGCTGCTTGACACCTGGAGGCGCCAACCCCAATACCCGATCAATCGTTCGCGCGGCCTCGCGCCCACTGCGGCCGCATCCCGGACGCGGCAGGAGACGGACACCGCTCATGACGCACCCAACCCTCGACGAGGCGACCGCCGCTCCGGCAGCGGCGAAGCCCAGGCTCCAGATCTACCTCTGCGCGCCGCGTGGCTTCTGCGCCGGCGTGGTCCGCGCCATCGACGCCGTCGACCAGGCACTGCGCCTCTACGGCGCGCCGGTCTACGTGCGCCACGAGATCGTGCACAACAAGTACGTGGTGGAGGGGCTGAAGGCCAAGGGCGCGATCTTCGTCGAGGAGCTGTCCGAGGTTCCCGACACCACCCAGCCGGTGATCTTCTCGGCCCACGGCGTGCCGAAGGACATCCCGGCCGAGGCGTCGCGGCGGAACTTCCACGCCATCGACGCGACCTGCCCGCTGGTCACCAAGGTCCATCGCGAAGCGCAGATCCATTTCAAGCGCGGGCGGCAGATCCTTCTCGTCGGCCACGCCGGCCATCCCGAGGTGGTCGGCACGCTCGGGCAGCTGCCGGAAGGCTCGATCCTGCTCGTGCAGCACCCCGAGGACATCGACGCGCTGCAGGTGCGCGACGAGTCGACCCTGGCCTACGTCACGCAGACGACGCTCTCCATCGACGACACGAGGCAGATGGTCGAGAAGCTCCACGAGCGCTTCCCGCTCATCGTCGGGCCGCAGAAGGAGGACATCTGCTACGCCACGACCAACCGGCAGGAGGCGGTGAAGCGCATCGCGCCGATCGTCGACGCGCTGATCGTGGTCGGCTCCTCCAATTCGTCGAACTCGCAGCGCCTCAAGGAGGTCGGAGAGCGCTCCGGCTGCCCGATCTCGCGCCTGGTGCTGCGCGCCGACGACGTCGAGTGGGACCTCTTCAAGGACATCAAGACGCTCGGCATCACCGCCGGCGCCTCGGCGCCCGAAGTGCTGGTCGAGGAAATCATGGACGCCTTCGCGGAGCGCTTCGATCTCGAGATCGAGATCGTCTCGACGGCCGACGAGAGCGTGTTCTTCCCGCTGCCGCGCGAGCTTCGCTCCGTTGCCTGACGCCAAGATGCGGCGCGCGACATGCCTTTTCATTCGGTGTGGCAGCCGCTAAGCTTGCGGCGCCGGAACGTGGTGCGACGCAACGCCCGTGGCCCGAAGCGGTTATGCCCGCCGTATTGCCTCGGAGGATCCTGCCTCCACGGTCCCCACCACGCATCCGCGAAAGGTTCCTCACTATGGCTCCCAGTCTCCACCCGCTGATCGACAACGGGTTGCAGCCAGGTTTCGGCAGCTTCAACGGCGGTACGCTCTACTGCAAGTGCCCGTCCGACAAGGTCGCGGTTCGCATCACCGGCGACGTCGCCCACAATCACGCCTGCGGCTGCTCGAAGTGCTGGAAGCCCGATGGCGCGCTGTTCTCGATCGTCGGCGTCGTGCCGGTCGACAAGCTCCAGGTGATCGCCCATCCCGAGAAGCTGCACATCGTGGACGAGAGCGCCACGATCCAGCGCCACGCCTGCAAGCAGTGCGGCACGCACATGTACGGCCGCATCGTCAAGGACCATCCGTTCAAGGGTCTCGACTTCGTCCACGTCGAATTGTCGAACGAGAAGGGCTGGCAGGCGCCGCAGTTCGCGGCTTTCGTGTCCTCGATCATCGAGCAGGGCTACGAGCCTTCGGGGATGGATGCGGTCCGCGGCAAGTTCAAGGACATCGGACTGAACACATACGATTCGCTGTCGCCGCCGCTCATGGACGCGATTGCCGGCTACACTGCCGAGAAGGCCGGCACGGCCTACAAGCCCGGCCAGCCGCCGGCGGGCGCGAGCGCGAAGCCGCCGCAGCCGGCACCGACCGCTGCGTCCACGACGACGTCATCCACAACGCCGAGCGGCCGGGCCCCGACCCAGCCGCCGGCCAAGGCGCAGGGCGGGATCGCCGGGTTCTTCGCCAAGCTCTTCGGCGGCTAGAAACGCCGAGACTTTCGTGAGGGCCGGCAATGGCCCTCACGACACACATTTCTATCCGGTCGTCAGCCTTCGATTTTCAAAAGGACGTGGCGCTTGCGGCCGAGCGAAAGCTTGATCGTGCCGTCGTGGAGATCGGTCTCGCGCAGCACCGCCTTCTCGTCCACCACCGGGACATCGTTGATCCGCAAGCCGCCGCCTTTGATCTGGCGCCGCGCTTCGCCGGTCGAGGCGACCAGCCCAGCCTTCTGGAACGCCGCGAGCACGCCCAGGCCGCCGGCGAGTTCCGCGCTTGGCAGCGTCACGCTCGGCAGGTCCTGCGCCAACGCGCCGTCTTCGAACGTCCGGCGGGCCGTCGCCTCCGCTGCCACGGCGGCCGCGCGACCGTGGAGCAACGCGGTCGCCTCGGTGGCGAGCACCTTCTTGGCCTCGTTGATCTCGGCCCCGCCGGGCCGCTCCAGCCGCGCGATCTCGTCCATCGACAGCTCGGTGAAGAGCTTCAGGAAGCGGCCGACATCGGCGTCGTCGCAGTTGCGCCAGTACTGCCAGTATTCGAAGACAGGCAGCATGTCGGCATTCAGCCACACCGCGCCCTGCGCCGTCTTGCCCATCTTGGCGCCCGCCGCCGTGGTGAGCAGCGGCGTGGTCAGCGCGTAGAGCTGGGGCGTGCCCATGCGGCGGCCGAGGTCGAGGCCGGTGACGATGTTACCCCACTGGTCGGAGCCGCCCATCTGCAGCGTGACGCCGAGCCGGCGGTGCAACTCGACGAAATCGTAGGCCTGGCAACACATGTAGTTGAACTCGAGGAACGACAGCTCCTGGTCGCGCTCGAGCCGAAGCTTCACCGAGTCCATCGAGAGCATGCGGTTGACCGAGAAGTGGCGGCCGACGTCGCGCAGGAAGTCGAGGTACTTCAATCCGGTCAGCCAGTCGGCGTTGTCGACCATGATCGCGTCGGAGCTGCCCTCGCCGAAGCGCAGGAACGCGGCGAACACCTTGCCCAGCTCGCTCTTGTTCGCCTCGATGTCGTCGAGCGAGAGCATCTTGCGGCTCTCGTCCTTGCCGGACGGGTCGCCGACCCGCGTCGTGCCGCCGCCGACGAGCACCACCGGCCTGCCGCCGGTCTTCTGCAGCCAGCGCAGGATCATGATCGGCAACAGCGAGCCGACGTGGAGCGAGCGCGCCGTACAGTCGAAGCCGATATAGGCCACGAGCCCACCGGCCAGCGCCCGGGCATCGAGCCCGGGCAGGTCGGAGCACTGGTGGATGAAGCCGCGTTCCTGAAGAACTTTCAGGAACTCGGACTGCGGCAATGCGCTGGACACGGGGGTTCTCCTCGGGGTCGAGGGCTTCCGGGAAAAGCTTGCATGCGTCAAGTCGAGCACCGGGCACCTTCGGGCGCCACCTCCGAGACCCGCCATGAAGAAAGAGAGACGATGCTCGAAGCCAGTGAACAGCAACTCGCCGACGCCACCGCCGACGAGCGTCGGACGGCGGAAGCTTTCGCCTCGTCCTACCTCGCGACGCAGATGGAGCAGGACCTGATCCCGGCCGACGAGGCGCGGCGTACCGTGGCCGAGCATTGCGAGGGCGCCACGAAGGAGTGGCGGCGCGCCGTCTTCGCCTCGCTGGTGGGATTGCGCGCGATCAAGGCCTGACCCGGCTCATTTGCAGTACTTGCTGTCGCCCTCGCGTCCGCGCACTTCGAGATCCAAGTGCCAGTGCGTGCGGTGATAGCTGTCCGACCCGGGCCCCAGTACCGTGTGGAAATAGCCGCAACCGCCGGCGCGGGCGGCAGTCTCGAAGTCTCGCTCGGCGTCGGTCTTGGGATCGCCTACGGCCACGACGCGGCCGTCGCCGAGCTTGAGCTGGGCGATGTCGACGGCGAGGCCCTGGCCGTGGGCGGAGAGCTTGGCGCCAAAGATGTGGTCGCGGGATCGACACTCCAGGCCGGGGCCCGTCCACACCGATGTCACGCCGGTGCCCCACGTGCCCTTGGCCAGTGGCGCCAGCAAGTCGTGCACGTAAGCGGAGAAGGCGTCGGCGGTGGTGCACGCGATCGTCGGCTTGTCGGGAAAGCTCACCGTCGAGCCGTCGATGAGAGTCGCGGAGACGAGGCGCATCGGCTGCACGACGCTGCAGCGAGGGTCTGGTTGAGCGCCGAGCGCCGTGTCCTCGGCCACCACGCCGCGCGCCCTGAGCCGATCGGCGCAACCGGGGTCGGCGGATGGGTCGCGCGGGTTGAACGCGGTGGTCGCGCCGCTCGGCGCCACGGCCGGGGCGGATTTCGTGCCAAGCGCGACAGGCTTTTCGGGAGGCAGGGGAGCGGTCGGCGCCGATACGGTCGGCGGCGGAGTAGGTGTCTTGGCTTCGGTCATCGGCTCCGGCTTCGAGGGTCCGGGCTTGGACGGGTCGGCGGACCCATGCGCTGCCGAGGCGGCTCCCGTCGCGACGTCCTGTGTGGCCTTATCGACCGGCGCAGCGTCGCGCGCAGGCGCCAGGTTCCCCGGTCGCTCCGGCGGCAGCGGCGGCGTCATGGAGGCGACCGCCGAGGGTTTGGTCGCGTCCGCTGACACCGAAGGATTTGCCGCCTCCACCGGCTGGCCTGCGGTCGTAGGCCCGTCATCGCCGGGAAAGTGCGGTCGCGGCACCGGGAGAAGCACATCGATCGGCTCGGGAGCGTGTCGCTGGTAGAGGCGCCGGACGCGGCGGACGCGTGGCGGTGGCTCGCCGAACAGGAAGCCGAAGCCTTGCGCCGCGGCGGGCTCGGAGCCAGCCAGCACGATGGAGAGGAGGAGAAGCGTTTGGCGCCGCATCGTGCCTCCGAGTTGATCCCGGACGATAGCCCTCGACGGCCGATCTGTCATCGGGAGGACGCGACCTGCCGCCGCCGTCAGCCGAGCTTGAAGAGACTGCCGGGCATTCCATATCTACGCAAGCGGCGAGAGCCGCAGGAGCGCCTTTCAGGGCTCCGACACTGAAGGCCGTAAGGCTTCCAAGGTTCGTGTGATGACCCGCATGCCGACCCTTAATTCTCCATTCCTGCTCGGGTTCGACGAGATCGAGCGAGCGATCGAACGCGTCACCCGGTCCTCGTCGGACGGCTACCCGCCCTACAATATCGAACGGGTGGCTCCTGGCGCGAAGGCACCCGAACTGTTGCGGATCACCTTGGCCGTCGCCGGTTTCACCCGCGATCAGCTCGAGGTGGCCGTGGAGGACGGGCAACTGGCGATCAGGGGCCGGCAGGTGGACGACAGGGAGCGTGTCTACCTGCACCGCGGCATCGCCGCGCGACAGTTCCAACGGGTCTTCCTGCTCGCCGACGGCATGCAGGTCGCGGGCGCGGATCTCGTGAACGGCCTTCTCTCCGTCGATCTCCACCGCCCAGAGCCGCAGCGCAAAGGGCAATTGATCGACATCAACGTGCGCGATTGACTATCGGCGCGAGGCGCGGGGCCCATGACGGACCGCTCGGAAAGGTGAAAGCGATGTTGAACGTGACCAAGACCAAGTCCGCGGGGAGCGATACGGCGATGCCGATCCTGACGGAAGACCAGCTGGCGCAGCTCGGCGAGGGGCTCATCGCCTACGTCAAGCCCATCCGCTCCGACGATGTCGGCACGCTGTTCCCCGAAATTCCCGGGGTCGAGCCGGGGATGCAGCTTTTCGCGCTGCTCGGCGCCAACGGCCGCCCGCTGATCCTCACCGACTCGCGCGACGCCGCCGTGGCCAATGCCATGCAGAACGAGCTGCACATGGTGAGCCTGCACTGATGCCCGAGGCCTCGATCTTCGAGCACCTGAAGATTCGGATGGCCGGAGAAGGCGATCTGTCGCGGCGTGCCGAGGTGCTCATCCTCGGCTTGTCCGAAATTGTGAAAACCGCCTCGAACGACCAGAACGTCCAGCGGCTGTCGCGCGAGTTGCGCGCGGCGGCCGGCGACCTGGCGGGGGCCGTATCGGCGCCGGTCCGGACCTGAGGCGTCAGGTCGGGTCCAGCACCTTGCCGTCGGCGACCTCCAGCAGTGCGTCGGCGAGGCGTATCCGCGGCGCGCTGCCGTAGCGCTCCCCGATCATGCGGCGGTAGTCGTCACCGTGCCAGCGCGCCGCCGCCTCGCGCGACCGCCAGATGTACAGACCGCCGCCCGTTCCAGTCGCTGCGTCGTAGACGTAGGTCTTGGCGAGGAGGTCCGGATTGGCCGCCCAGCTGCTCGCCGTACCGCGATAAAGCGCCAGCGCCGCCTCCCGCGTGGTGCCCGGTGGTAGATCGAACTCGACCCATTCCAGAACCTTAGCGTCCGTCATGTCCAGCCTCGCTGCCGACCGCGCCACCACCTAGGGCGGTACGGCGCGGAGCCAAGGCGGCTTCCGATGTGATCATCGCTGGCGTAAACGGGCGCCATGACCACCGGCCATCCGCCCGTTCCGGACACGATCCTCGAGCTTCGTCGCATCGCCGATGCATTGGAGCGGCTCGCGCCGTCGCCTCCTCCGGCGCCCGACTTCGACGCCGCCGACGCCTTCGTCTGGCAGGCCGAGGCCGGCGTGCTCCAGCCCGTGCCGGAGGTCAGCCGGGTCGCCATCTCGCTGCTGCAGGGCATCGACCGCGTGCGCGACATCCTCGTCGACAACACCGCGCGCTTCGCCCGCGGCCTGCCCGCCAACAACGTGCTGCTGTGGGGCGCGCGCGGCATGGGCAAGTCCTCGCTGGTCAAGGCGGCGCATGCCGAGATCAATCGCGAGCACCCGCTCAAGCTCGTCGAGATCCAGCGCGAGGACATCGACAGCCTGCCGCGCCTGCTGACGATCACGCGCGGCACGCCGCGCCGCTTCCTGGTGTTCTGCGACGACCTCTCCTTCGACTTCGACGACACCTCCTACAAGTCGCTGAAGGCGGTACTCGACGGCGGGCTGGAGGGGCGCCCGGCCAACGTGCTGTTCTACGCCACGTCGAACCGCCGCCACCTGATGCCCCGCGACATGCTCGACAACGAGCGCGCCACCGCCATCAACCCCGGCGAGGCGGTGGAGGAGAAGGTCTCGCTCTCCGACCGCTTCGGCCTGTGGCTCGGTGTCCACAAGTGTTCGCAGGACGAGTACCTCGCCATGGTGACGGCCTACGCCGCGCATTTCGGCTTGGCGGTGGAGGCGGAGACGCTGCGGGCGGAGGCGCTGGAATGGGCGGCGACCCGGGCGAACCGCTCCGGTCGCACGGCATGGCAGTTCGTGCAGGATCTGGCTGGGCGGCTGGGCGTGGCGCTCTGACGTCGGCAGCTATGCAACTTCGACGCAGGACCTCTACGAGCGAACGAGCCGCCACATCCATCCTATTGTTTCCGCTTGATTGCCCGGGCGGTCAAATATCTCGATCTCTTTGAAAATATGGTCTTCTGCGGTTCTTGCGGCTCGTCTGTGACGAGCATGGTCCCCAAAGATAGAAGTACAGCTTCAGCAGCGAACAAGACCAAGATCAACGCAGAAATCGCGCTGACGACGTGAACTTTCGGGCTCATCGTAAGACTCTAAGCCGCCCGCTGCCGTCCGCCCGCATCCGCGCGATAGGACAGCGCCTCCGCCAGATGGTGCGCTCCCACCACCTCCGCCGTATCGAGATCCGCCAGCGTGCGCGCCAGCTTCAGCACGCGGTGGAAGCCGCGGGCGGAGAGCTGCAGCCGCTCCGAGGCCTCTCGCACCAGCTTCTGCCCGGCGGCGTCGGGGCGCGCGACCTCCTCGATGATGTTCGCCGTGGTGGCGGCGTTGCAGCGGATATCGGGGCGGCCCAGCGCGGCGTAGCGGGCCACCTGCCGCGCGCGCGCGGCGGCGACCCGCGCCGCGACCTCGGCCGAGCCTTCGGCCGGCGGCGGCAGCATCAGGTCGGCGGCCGAGACCGCCGGCACCTCGACGTGCATGTCGATGCGGTCGAGCAGCGGGCCGGACAGGCGCGAGGTGTATTGCGCCACGCAGCGCGCGTTGGGCTGGCGATGGCAGGCGTAGCCGGGATCGATGGCGTGGCCGCAGCGGCACGGGTTCATCGCCGCGACGAGCTGGAAGCGGGCAGGGTAGGTCACACGGTGGTTGGCGCGCGCCACCATCACCTCGCCGGTCTCCAGCGGCTGGCGCAGCGAGTCGAGCACGGTCGGCTGGAACTCGGGCAGCTCGTCGAGAAACAGCACGCCATGATGCGCCAGCGAGATCTCGCCCGGCCGCGCGCCCGTGCCGCCGCCGACCAGCGCCGGCATCGACGCCGAATGGTGCGGCGCGCGGAACGGCCGGCGGTCGGTCAGCTCGCCGTTGGCGAGCGCGCCGGCGATCGAGTGCACCAGGGACACCTCGAGCAGCTCGGTCGGCGTCAGCGGCGGCAGGATCGAGGGCAGCCGCGCCGCCAGCATCGACTTGCCCGCGCCGGGCGGCCCGTTGAACAAGAGCGCGTGCCCGCCGGCGGCGGCGATCTCCAGCGCGCGCTTGGCGCTCTCCTGCCCCTTGATGTCGCGCAGGTCGGGCAGGGCTCCCGCCGGCTTGCGAACGGCCGGCCGCGGCCGCGCCAGCGCCTGCGTGCCCTTGAAATGGTTGGCGAGCTGGATCAGCGAGCGCGGCGCGATCACGTCCAGGTCGGCCGAGGCCCAGGCCGCCTCGGCCCCGCAGGCGGCGGGACAGATCAGCCCGAGATTCAGCGCGCTCGCCGCCACCGCGGCCGGCAGCACGCCGGCGACCGCCGTCACCGTGCCGTCGAGCGCCAGTTCGCCGAGCACCACGTGCTGGCTGAGCATGTCTGCGGGAATGGCGCCGATCGCCGCCATGATGCCGAGCGCGATCGGCAGGTCGTAGTGGCTGCCTTCCTTGGGCAGGTCGGCCGGCGCGAGATTGACGATGATGCGCTTGGCCGGCATGGCCAGGCCGGAGGCGAACAGCGCAGCACGCACCCGCTCCTTCGACTCGGCCACCGCCTTGTCGCCGAGGCCGACAACGGCGAAGAACACATTGCCCGAGGCGATCTGGACCTGAACATCGACGGGCCGTGCCTCGATGCCCTCGAACGCGACCGTCGCGACACGCACCACCATCGCCGGGCTACTCTAAGCGTTAGCAATACCAAAGCTTACGCAGCGCCGAAGCCCGAGGCAAGCGCGCGTCGGTGCCGTGTCTTGCAACCGACACGATGGCTGTCAGGCATCGACGATCACGATACCAGTTCCGTCGCGATGGCGAGCCATTCGCGCGCCAGTGGCGCGACCCTGTCGGCACCGGCATTCAGCATCTTTTTCCGGAGAACTCCATCGGTGCGGATATCGGCGCAGGCGGCGAGCACCATGTCCGGCGTCTCACAGACGAAACCGTTGAGGAGCCGCAATGGCGTTGGCGCACGCCGATCCTCCCGCGAGTCGCCGCACGCCTCGACCTGCGCTTCTGCGACACGCGATGGGTCGACGACGAGGTCGTCCCGGGCGAAGCCTCGATCTGCGAAGCTATCTGCTGCTCTACTTCCATAGCGACAGCGTCATCCTCGGTCCGATCGGCGATGCCGGACTTTCGTCACTGCTCGCCGACGGCGCCGAGCGACCCGTCGAGCCGACAACTCGGCTCGTAGCCGACCGGCATCGCTCTCATCCCGACCAGACGCGCGACCAGTACCGTCTACTGGAGGTGCTTTCAGGCGAAGCGATGCCGCTCGAACGCGACCAGCGCTTCGGGATCGACAATCGGCGCTGGAGAAGCGCGTGGGGCTGACGATGCCGAAGACCAGGGCGCGCTCTCGGCTTGCAACGATCGATCGCGGCATCGCCGCAGAAAGGGAAGACCGATGACGTTTCGAATTGGCTGGCTGTCGCCGCTGACGCCGGCGTCGGGTGTCGGCACGTTCTCGCACGCCGTCACGAGTAAGCTGCCGACGACGGTGGACGGTGAAGCGATCGACCTCACGCTGCTCTACCCCGACCACGCGGTGCTTCATCATTCGCGCCGCACCTCCTTACGCTCGACATCCCCCCGGGCCCTGGCGAGATCTGATGCCACCACGTGGCTCCAGCTGTCGACGACGCGAGCGGGCTTGCCCGCTGGCGGTGACACGCGAATTCTCGGCGTCTGTTTCATGACGCTGAAGGTCGTCACCGGATCGAGCAACGAGGTCCGGGAGCTCGCGGACTTGTCGGACTCGTGACCTGCGCGGAGGAAGCCGCGCGGACTTGCCCAGGCCGGCTACGTGGCGCAAGGACGAATGATCGCGCTTCCGTGCGCGTCGTTTCAGGAGCCGCATGGCCCCCGTTCTCGTCACCGGAGCTGCCGGTTTCATTGGTTGTGACGTCGCGCTCCGCCTGCTGGTGGAGGGCAGGGACGTGGTCGGCCTCGACAATCTCAACGCTTATTACGACCCGGAGCTGAAGCGCGCTCGCCTCGCCCGGCTCGCGCATCCGCGATTCACCTTCCACGAGCTCGACCTCGCCGATTCCGCCGGCATGAACGCGCTCTTCTCCGCGGGACGCTTCGAAAAGGTGATCCACCTCGCCGCCCAGGCCGGCGTGCGCTACTCGCTGGAGAATCCCCGGGCCTACGCCGCCAGCAACCTCGACGGGTTCCTCAACGTGCTGGAAGGCTGCCGGCACACCGAGGTGCGCCACCTGCTCTACGCCTCGTCGAGCTCGGTCTATGGTGCGGTGACGGCGATGCCGTTCTCGGTCGGCCAGAACGTCGATCATCCCGTCAGCCTCTACGCCGCCACCAAAAAGGCCAACGAGCTGATGGCGCACAGCTACAGCCATCTCTATGGGCTGCCGACGACGGGGCTGCGCTTCTTCACGGTCTACGGCCCCTGGGGCCGCCCGGACATGGCGCTGTGGCTCTTCGCCGACGCGATGCTGGCGGGGCGCCCGATCAAGGTCTTCAACCACGGCCGCATGCGGCGCGACTTCACCTTCATCGACGATGCCGTCGAGCTGGTGTGGCGCCTCGCGCAAGTGGTGCCGGAAGGCGATCCGGACTGGAGCGGCGACGTGCCGACGCCGGGCTCCAGCCGCGCACCCTACGCAGTCTACAACGTCGGCAACTCCACACCCGTGGAACTCGGCCACGTCATCGCGCTGCTCGAGCGGAACCTCGGCGTGACGGCGCTGCGCGAGGACCTTCCGATGCAGCCGGGCGACGTTCCCGCCACCTACGCCGACATGGCGACCACGATGGCGACGACCGGCTACGCGCCGACGACGAGGATCGAAGAGGGCGTCGCCCGCTTCACGCGATGGTTCGCGGCCTATCGCGACGCCGAGAATGCGTGAGTGACCTTCACTGCCCCTTGATCCCCGTTCATCGCGCGACAAGGAAGGTCCGGCTATCATGCGATCTCGCATGATCCGCTCACTTGTCGTTGCCAGCACCCTGTTTCTCGCTGCCACCGCCGTGCCCGCACGAGCAGCGGAGCGCGGCCTGCTGTGGCGCGTCGTTCAGACCTGCCTCATCGACCACGCCTTGACAGGAGGCTCCTTCCCCTGCCTACGCGTCGACACCGCCGATGGTCTCGAGCGCGGTTTCGCGGTCCTGCGGGCGCCGTTCGAGCGTCTTCACGTCATCGTGACGCCGACGGTGCGTACGATCGGCATCGAGGACGCGCGCCTGATGGCGCCCGATGCTCCCAACTACTTCGCCGATGCCTGGACCGCGAGGCGCTTCGTGGCCGACGATCTCGTCCAGAAGCCGGGCCGATCCGACCTCGCGCTAGCCATCAACTCCAAACCGGGGCGCAGCCAGGATCAGCTGCACATCCACGTCGCCTGCGTGCGGCCGGAGGTGAAGCGGTCGCTGACTTCGCTCGCCGCCACGCTGCAGCCCGGTCGCTTCGCGAGCGTTCGCGTGCTGCCCAAGGCGCCGCGCTACATGGCGATGCCGCTCACCGGCGCCGACCTCGCCGCCCAGAACCCGTTCACCCTCGTGGCCGATGGGCTGAAGCCTACCGACATGGCCGATGTCACCATCGTGCTGGTCGGCACGGGCGGCGATGATCGTCCCGGTTTCGTGCTGCTCGCCCGCAGCCGTCTGCACAACGTATGGGACGATGCGCATGGCGAGGCGCTGCTCGACGGATCCTGTCGCGCCTTCCGCTGAGGCACGTCACGCTTTCGGCGGAGTGGCGGATCATGAGCGTGATCGCGGCGGAGAACGGGCCCTTGAGAGATCGAACGATCGCGCCCTCGGTGCAGGGCGCGAAGCGGAGTGTGGCTATCGCTCTCACCCTCGCCGCGACGCCTCTCCCGGCAGCGGCCGATCCGGCGCTGACCACAAGCAGGACGATCGCGCACGGCGTGACGGCGCTCACGCGCGCATCCTACAATTACGCGCCGGCCGTGATCCGGGACGGCGCGCGTTATCATCTCTACTGGTGCGCCGGGGTGGCGGGCGATTACGTGCTCCATGCCGAAGCCCCCGACCTTCACGGGCCCTGGCATGGCGCCGGCAAGGGCGGGTACGACCAGGCGATGGCGCCGAGCGGCTCGCCGGACAAGTTCGACGGCCAGCACGCCTGCGATCCCAACGTGCTGACGGTCGCGGGCAGATTCTACCTCTACTACGGCGGCTTGCCGCATCCCGACAGCGGGCTGACCGCGATCGGCGTCGCGGTCAGCGACGACGCCGTGCATTTCACCAGGCTGAACGACGGCAACCCGATCGTCACGGCGGCCAAAACCAATCCCGCCTGGGAGAAGAGCAAGCTGACCTATGGCGCCGGACAGCCGGCGGCGGTCTACCTCGCGCCTTACGTCTATCTCTCCTTCACCGACAGCACCGGTGCCGGCGCCGACCCGATCAACGGCGCCGGTCAGTTCGTGCTCCGCTCCAAGGACCCGAGTTTTTCCGGCGGGGTCCAGGAGTTCACCGGACGCGGCTGGAAGGACCGCCTATTCGGGCAGCACACGGCCGAGCACTCCATTCTCCCGTCTTTCGGGATCGATTGGGCCTACGATGCCGCGACCGACACGCTGGTGACCGTCACCGACAGGGCTGCTGGCGAGACGACGCTGCTGGCTCTCGACCCGCGCACCTTCCGCACGCTCGCCACCGGTAGGGTCCCGATCGAGTGGCGGGAAGGCCCGGCATTGGTCGCGCAGGCCGACAAGACGATGGCCGTGCGTCCTGTCTGCGGCACGATGGACGTCGCCGTGTTCGCTGCCGCCGGTGCCTCAGCGGGTGATCCCTTGAGCTGGCACTCCCTCCAGTTCTCGGAGGAGGAGGTCTCGATGGGTGGGCTCTGCGCACGCGGGCCGAAGTGATCCTGACGCTCAGTCCAGGTCCAGCTCGAAGGCCGCCGGTACGTGCCGCGGCAGGCGCCAGGGCGCGACGAACAGCGCGTCGGCGCGGTAGGTGAGGCCGGCCAGCTTGCGCTGCCGCGAGACGAAGGCGCGCGCGGCGCGCGACATGCGCCGCCGTTTGGCGCCGTCGATGCTCGTCGCGGCTGCGTCGAGCGAGGCGCGCCGCTTGACCTCGACGAAGGCGATCGTGCGGCCACGACGCGCGACGATGTCGATCTCGCC
>CAZZWW010000027.1:0-15976 GCA_964657815.1 Vulcanimicrobiota bacterium
TCGTCATCAGCACGGCCTTCTTGCCGTCGACGCGCACGATGTTGGTCTGCGGCGGCGAGCCGTCGTGCACGAAGGCGACGTCGTGGATGTAGATCACGGTCCCCTCGACGCTCTTCACCGGCAGGTCGTTCAGCTCCTCGATCGCTTTGGGCGCGTCGTTGAGATCGACGACGTATTCGTCGCGTCCGATCTTCTCGGTCCCGACCGGGGTGATCTGGTTCTCCTGCGCCAGGGCGTTGACCACGTCGGATGCGGCGACATGGTAGGACTGCAGCTTGATTGGATCGAGGTCGATGCTGACTTGCTTGATCTTGCCGCCGTAGGGCGAGGGCACGGCGGCGCCGGCGACCGTCGCCAGCTGCGGCCTGATGAAGTTCTGCGCGTAGTCGGCGAGCTGTGCCTGCGACAGGCTCGAACTCGACAAAGCCAGTTGCAGGATCGGCACGGAGGAGGCGTTGAAGACGAGCACGTAGGGCGGGGTGACCCCCTGCGGCAGCAGCTTGAGCACCGTCTGCGAAGCGGCCGTGATCTGGGCGATGGCCGTGTTGATGTTGACCGTGGGCTGGAAGAAGATCTTGACCACGCCGTAACCCGACAGCGACTGCGACTCGATGTGCTGGATGTCGTTGACCTGTGAGGACAGCGTGCGTTCGTAATAGTAGACGATGCGTCCCGACATCGCTTCGGGAGGCAAGCCGTTGTAGCTCCAGACAGCCGCGACGACCGGAATTCCGATGTTGGGGAAGATGTCGGTCGGCGTCTTGAACCAGGACATGACGCCGAAGATCAGGATCAGCATCGCCATGACGACGAAGGTGTAGGGCCGCGAGAGCGCGACACGTACGATGGCGAGCATTGACGAACGCTTCTCCTCGGCTTCACCTAGCCGGCAGCGCGTGCCGGCCCCGGACGGTTGTACCGGAACGCGACACGCTCGTGACGCAGTCGACCCAGAAGCCGAGGATAGGCCGAATGGCCCTCTGCCGCCATTAAACTCGCCTTTAAGATTCTCGTCCGCTGCGCCGTTTGCGGGCAATCGCGAAGATCGCGCCGGGGGCGTTGTCGCCAACGCGCAGTTCCAGGCCGTGGAGATCGACGATGGTGGCGGCCATGCTGAGCCCGAGGCCGTTGCCCGGCACGAGGCCCGAGGTGGCTCGCGCGCGATAGAACCGTTTGAAGATCCTGTCGATCTCGCCGGCGCAGACACCCGGACCGGTGTCGCTTACGGCGATCAGCGTGTCCGTGCCGCCACTGCAGGCGATGGTGACGCTGCCTCCCGAGGGCGTGAACTTGACCGCGTTGTCAACTAGGTTCGCCACGGCCTCGCGCAACAGGTCCTCGTCGCCCGGCACCAGCGTCGGACCGGGAGCGTCCAGTACCATCGCGACGCCCTTGGCCTGCGCCAGCGGTTCGAACAGCTCGTAGACGTCGGCGCCGACGGCGGCGACGTCGACGGGTGCGAACGCTCCGCGGCGCACGCCGCTTTCCAGCGCGGAGATGCGCAGGAGGGCCGTCACCGTGGTCGCCGCCCTCTCGAGATCCGCGAGCGCGGCGGCCGTCAGCCTGCGGAGTTCGGCTTCCGACGTGCCGGAGAGGCCCCGCTCCAGCCGCGCCCGCGCGACCGCAAGCGGCGCGCGGAGGTCGTGGGCGATGTCGTCGCCGACGGATTTGATCTGGCCGACGAGACGGACGAACTCGTCGAGCATGAGGTTCACCGCCGCCACGAGGGTCTCGACGTCGTCGTTCGTACCCCGGGCGGGCAGACGCACCTCGAGTTCGCCGCCCATGACCCGGTCGACGGCGTTCTGGATGCCGGCGAGGCGACGGGATGATCGTCGGCCAATGACCGTGCCCCCCGCCAACGCCAGCAACACGATCGGCACCGAGGCCGCGATGAAGGCGTCGAGCATCGCCTTCTCGAGTTCGTTGATCGTGGCGAGGCTGCGACCCAGCACCAGCAGCCCTCCGTCAGGTCGCCGGCGCGCGACGAAGACCGCGTCGCCCCCGAGCCGGTCGTCCGGCCGCGGCGCAGGCGCCGTGACGAGATGCGGCCTGCCGTCCTCCGTCACGGCGAACCCCGGCGCGACGTTGCCGAAGAGGCGGGTGCCGTCGGCGGCGAAGAGGCCGACGTAATCGAGGTGGCGCAGGTCCTGGGTGAGTCGCAGGTCCAACCGGCCCTTCAGTTGCTCCAACGGCTCGGATACGGCCTTGGCAACCTCGTTCTGCAGCACGGACTTCACGAGTGTCAGATCAGAATCGTAGAATCGCCAGCCCACGAAGGCGAAGACCAGCCCGGTCGTCGCCGTCAGCGTCAGCGCGAAGATTAGAGCGACCCGGAACGCCGTCGAGCGCAGGATGCGAATCAAGCTTGCTCCTCGACTGAGAGCCGGAAGCCGAGTCCGCGAACGCTGGCTATCAAGCGAGGCCCGCCATCCGCCTCGAGCTTGCGTCGCAGATTGCCGACGTGAACGTCGACGGCGTTGGTGTGCGTCGCCAGCCGGAAGCGCCAGACGTCCTCGAGCAGCATCGTTCGGGTGACCGTTATGCCGGCGTGGCGCATGAGGTACTCGAGCAGCATGAACTCGCGCGGCAGCAGAGCGATCTCGCGGCCGTCGAGTTTCACCGTGCGCGTCATGAGCTCTATCGTCAGCGGACCGAACGTCAGTGTCGATTCTGGTCCGGACCGTGATCGTCGGCGCAGCGCCTCGACGCGAGCGATCAGCTCGGCCATCGAGAACGGCTTGACGACGTAATCGTCGCCGCCGGCCTTTAGTCCGCGGATGCGGTCGTCGACCGTAGCGAGCGAGGAGAGGACCAGGACCGGCGTTCTGTCGCCCGCGGCGCGCCTCTTGGAGAGGAGGTCGAGGCTGTCTCGCCCCTCCACCATGCGGTCGAGGACGAGCACGGAGACCCGACGCAAATCGAGCGCTGTGCACAGCTCCTCTTCCGATGCGAGATGCCTTACCTCCAGACGTTCTTCGGCGAAGGCGACGACGATTTCCGAGGCCAGCGCCTCGTCGTCCTCGTACAGGGCGATACCTTCAGTCGCCTCGCGCTCCGCTGCATCGTGCATGGTACCGCCGGCTGTGTGGTGGGTCGCGACGGAATGCGCTCGCCCGCCGGCGACCGGCTGTCAACCTCTTCGCAATCATGGCCACCGTACTCGCTTGCGCGAGGCGGGAGCCGTACAGACGTCATCGGCGTGGATCGCATGCCCGTCGAACGAAAAGGACCGCGGAGCTTGCGCCCCGCGGTCCAGCCTTCAGCATGAGAGCGCGTCTGGTCCTACTGGAAGGGGTAGTAGCGGAACGAGGTCATGACGACGTTTTCGTTCTGGTGGGGCGAGAAGCGGAGTGCTCCGGCCGCGAAGCCGTTCGCTGCGACGGTGTTGGCGCCGTTGCCCTGGAACAGCTCACGCTGGATGTACTCGTACTGCACGCCGACACGGACTTCGCCGAAGCTTCCCTTATAGAGCTTATCCCAGAAACCGCCGGTGAGTTCGAATAGACGCTTCGTATTACCGGCGCAGCTCGCGACGGTGTTGGCACCGCCGATGACCGGAGCTGTACCTACAGCACCGGCGAGAGCACCGCTATAGGCTTGGTTGGTATTGAAGCATCCGCTGTTGTTGGCGAACGGCGTCCCGTAGCCGCTGACCGCTGCTGTCCCAGCAGCGTTCGTGGCATAATTGCCCTGGATCTGTTCCACGCCGGCAAAGCCGTACACATCGATCGAGGGCGTGAGATGCACTGTCACACCGGCTAGCAGCGTCTGCTCTCGGAGAGGTTTGAGGCTGCCATTGGGATTGAACGTCGTGTCGTTCAGCTGCCCCGTGCCATAGGTTCCGATGCCGCGGCCGAGCATGCCGGACACCTGAAAGTCGAGGCGCTTGGGCAAGACAGGCACGATCAGGCCGCCGCCGACACCGAAGCCGTTGGCGGTACGGTTGCTCGCGTTCGTCGAGGTGACCAAACCGCCGTTGGTCGCACGATCGAGGAACTGGCGATACATGCCGAAGCCTTCGACGTGGACGTCGCGATCGAGGAACCTCGCCTCGTACGCGGCCTTGCCGATGATGTCCGGGACCTGGTTGAACGAATACTGCTGAACCGTATCCAGATTCCCGCCGCCGCCGACGGCGAGGTTGCTACACGTGACAAGGTTTCCGTTTACGGCCGTCGTATTCTGGCCGTTGTTGCAGCCGGCCAGGGAGGTCTGCGGCGCCTCGGCCGAGACCGACAACCACAGCTTCTTGTCGAAGTCCTTGGTCAAGCGAATCTGCGGGTCGCGGCGCCAGTTGAAGCCGACGACGTATTGCCCGTCGATGCTCGGCGGGGTCACCTCGTTGCGTGGCGTGATGCCTTTCGAGTTCATCGTGACCAGCGAGAAGGTCTGGCCGGCGAGCACGTGCATGCCGTAATCGCTGTTGTCGAGGGCCGCGTACAGATGACGGACGCGAGGTACGTAGGAGTTCGTCTCGCCCGAGTTCGACGAGAGTGCCGAACCTTGGAAGTCGAACTCGCCATAGGCGCTGACGAGATAGGATGGGGTGATTGCCGCCTCGATCAACGCTGCGACGCGCGACTGGCGTGCAGTGAAGCGTTGCTCGGGGATGGCAGCCTGCGGCCCAAACGGGATGTTGGCGAAGCTGCTCGCGATGTCGGCGTTTTGCGTACGAGACCTGTAGATACCTTCCGCCGCGATGAAGCCACCGGGCGTGATGGTCAGCGCGCCGAACTGCATCTTCTTGTCGGCCGTGACGAACACGGGGGTTGCACCCGCCGGAATTACGCCGGCGGGGAAGGCCGGTGCCGACGGCGGCGGGAGGACGTAGCCCCTCTCCGGGCCGCGGACGCGGGCGATCTTGCGCGTCTCAGCTCGCGTCTGCGAGAGCGAGCCCTTCATCGAGCGGATCTGCGCCTTCAATTCGGCGATTTCCCTGGCGAGCTCGGCGTTCGACGTGTCGGCGCGCAGGGCCGTGGGCGACACTGCCAGCAGGAGGGATGCGGCAAGGCCGGCGTAGCCGAGCCTTCGCGAGAGCCTCCTCGGATTGCCGCAAGATGTATTGTTGTCAACAGACACCACGATGTCCCCCTCAAGCGCATTCAGCGCCCCCGCGCCGTGACATCAGTCGTATCAAAGGCCACGTCTCATTAAGATGACATTTTTTCACCACAGAGGCGCAAAGACTGCTTCCGACGGAGGCACGCGTGCGATTTTCTCCGAAAAAAAATTGTAAAAACAAAGCTTTAGGCAGAATTGCCATTGTCGACCCATCCCGCGGCACCAGCCAAGGCTCGAAGAGTATTGTTGCTGATTTAACACAGATTTTTGGTAGCGAGCGCGGAGATTGTGGCTGGCAGCGTCTCGCGGGCGCTTTTTAAACGGTCAACCGAGCGTCAAGCTGCAGGAGGAGAATCCCGCCGGCGACGCGTTCCACCCTGCGGAGAGCCGTTCCGAACGGCCGACCAGCCCGAAGCCGGCATGCGCTCGCGCCGCTCCGGCCACATCGAGACGTCGCCTCACACTTCAGAACCTCAAGCTCACCTGGATCACGCCCGCATCGACGGCGCGGCCCCCCGCGAGGGTTATCGCCGGTCCGGGGAGCTCGTGGAGGTATTCGGCGAAGACGTTGACGCCGCGCGTCGCCCGCCACTGCGCAGTCGCTATGAGGTTGGTGCCGATGAACTGGGCCTTGTCGCGCGACGACATCGTCGCCGCGAGCGGCGTGGTCCTCGATACGTAGACGGCATCGTCCACCGAGGCACGCCACACCACCTCGGGACCGAAGCGCAGCGACAGGTTGTCGGTCGGCGTCACCACGAGCGCGGGGTAGGCCTCGATCAGGTTCTCGAGCGTGTTGATGCCCACGTAATTGAGCACGGTCGGCCGCGGGAAGGGCGCGGAGAAGGTGCGGATCGTGCGGGTCGTCGTGCCGCCGCCTCCGCTGAAGTAGCTGGACTGGAGCTGCAGGCCCGGCTGCCACGCGAGTCGGTCGAGAGTGTACAACACGCGCGCCGAGCCGCCGAAGGCGGAGATCTCGCGGCCCTGGAACGTACCGAACTGATAGGCGAAGTCGCCGTCGTAGAGGAACGTCCCGTCGCGCCGGGCGACCTGACCCCAGAGCCTACCGCCGATCGTCGAGCGATCCTCGTTTCCCGTCAGTCCGGAATACTGACCCCCGAGGTTGCGTCGGTAGAAGTAGTACTCGTCGACGTGCAGGACCTCCGGCGAGATAGTCTCGCTGAGGTAGGCCGCGGCGAAGGCGCCCGCATGCGAATCGAAGTCAGCGAAGGGATCGAGCACCGAGGTGACAGGGCGGGTGTAGAGCACGTCGACGGTGGTGCCGCCGGCGAGCGCGGCGTGCACGCGGACGCCGTCATGGGTGGTGCGCACGTTGGAGCTGTCGTTCACCCACACGAAGCGGCCCGAGCCTAGGGCGATCTCCTGCCGGCCGCCGCGCACCGTCACGTCGGCGGCTCCGATCCTCTCTTTGAGCTCGACGAAGCCCTGCTGCAAACGCCCCCCGTCGCGCTCCGTCGTGCTCGGGGTTATTCTCGCGAAGGAGTCGAACCTGCCGAGCTGGGCGAAGACGGCGAGGTGGGGATCGAAATGCACGTAGGCGCTCGCGATCAGCCGCTGCAGATCGTAGGTGTTACGAACCGGCGCGCGGAGCGCATAGGACGCGTTGTTGAGCGACCAGGCCTGTTCGCGCAGCTCGCCGTCGAGGGTCACGTAGGAGCCGAAGCCGAGAGGCACGTAATGGAGCTTGTCTTCCGTCGTCGCCCGCTTCGTGGGATCGGCGAGGTAGCTGTAGTCGACGTCGTATGGTTCGAGCGGCGATCCACCCTTCCCGAGCGCGAAGAACTGCGCCCGCGCCGGCGGGGCGAGGACCGCGAGAAACCCGACTGCTGCGAGAACCGCTACGAGCCAGGCACGGGGGCCCTGCCAGCGGCGTCGCGCCGCCGCCGTACGGTCGACGAGGATGTTATCGAAGGTCATGGAAGGCTGGCTCGGATCGGCTTCTGGCGGGCAGCCTATTTCCGTGCCGTCGCATCTCATAGTCTCGCAGCGCTACTCGGAGGGGCTCGGCTGAACCGCACCGGGCGCAACGTCGGAAAGAATTAGTAGAAATCAGTGAATAAGGCTCCGGGCGGAGAACGAAATTGGCGTGCGACGTGCCGGACCAGGACCGAAGACGTCGAACGATGTATCGACAACACACGGTCGGAAGTTTTTCCGAGCGGACCTTACACGCATCGAAGCTTGCGGGACCGGGTGGGACGGCGACGAGTCGCGTTTCGAAATTCAGATGCGGCCTTCGCCTCAGTAAAGCCGCGAGCCTAAGCTGACTGGCTAAGTCTCGAGCTCGAAGCCGTCGGTCCTCTGATGGGCACCCAGCGATCCGCCTGATCACGGGACGCCCGGCGGCTCGACAGGACGAAGGCTACGGACCAGCGGCAAAACTGCTGCGAGCCCTCACTAGTCCGCAGCGGCTCGCCGTCAGCGCCGCGATGTCGGCGGCCTCCAGGCTCAGGCCCTGTGGGTCGCGGATCCGCGCCATAGCGAGCAGCCGCGCGACCAGGGACGGATCGGCCTCGATCTCCCCCTCCTCGATGCGCTGGTCGTAAAGGGCCATGTCGCGCGCGGCGAGATCGCCCTACGCCGCTCGACGTCCTGCGCATCGACGACGGCGTCGTCCCGCCTGGACGCCGCACCCGCCCTGCCGCGAATCTCGAGGATGAGGTCGGCGAGAGGCGAGCTCCAGTTTCGATCGACGGCCGCGTCGTCGTCGGCGGCGAGGATGTCGTGGCGGATCTGGCCGGCCATCTGCCGTATGTCGGCGGCGACGATCGGCCGACCTGCTGCGCCAGCTTGGCCTTGTTGCCGGCGTTGAGGCGCCTCTGCGCCTGGGCGACGAAGTCCTCGATCTGGACGTGGATCTGATCGCGCCGAGCGCGGGCCAAGTCAAGGTCGCCGGTGCTCAGGGAGATCTTGAGGGTGTCGGGCGCCTCGATCTCCTTGATCTCGGCCTTCCAGGTGATCGCGATGGCGCCGACGATCAGCGGTCGCAAGTGGGCGGGGAGCTTGCGCTGATAAACGTACTTCCCGGTGTCAGGACGTTCTACAAGGCAAAGAGGACTGCGTGGAACTTGAGCGACCCATGACGCGCGCCGCCGGCTGCTGTTTACGACCAGGATTGTTATCAAATCGGCGCCGCATGGAGCCGAATCGAGACGCGATCCAAGAGCGAAGCTTGCGTTTTCAAAAGGTTAGCGTCAACGTGGAGGCGTTTTGGAGCGGGTGAAGGGAATCGAACCCTCGTATTCTGCTTGGAAGGCAGTTGCTCTACCATTGAGCTACACCCGCGTGGCGCGTCTTATGCCGCAGATCGGGGTGGGCGGGAAGGGCCCAGCGACGAGAGCAGGGCGTCGAAGGCGGCCTCGGGCGGGTCGCGCGGCAGCACCGCGATCGGCACGCCGGGGCAGAAGGCGGCCAACGTGTCTCGGGTCGCCTCCGCCGGCACGGTGGCGTCGGGGCTTTCCACCAGCAGCAGCAGTGTAGGGGCGAGGCCACGTCCGGCCGATGCCGCCACCGCGGTCAGTGCGTGGCTGATCGCGCCGAGCGCCGTCGGCGACACCAGCAGGATCGGCAAGGCGAGTTCGGCGGCGAGGTCGAGGATGGTGTGGCGCCGGTCGAGCGGCACCATCAGGCCGCCGATGCCTTCGATCAGCGTCAGGCGCTCCGGCGCGAGCCCCGCGCGGCAGAAGGCGGCGACGGCGGCGAGACTGGGCGGATCGCGGCCTTCGGCGGCGGCGGCCATGTCCGGCGAGAGCGGGGCGGCGTAGCGCCAGGGCGAGATCGCGGCGATCGCGGCGGCGTCGACAGCGATCTCCTGCGCGGCGAGCAGCCGGCCGGCGTCGCTCTCGGCCGCGCCTTTGGCCGCGTAGCCCGTCAGCACCGGCTTCAATGCCGCCACCGGCCGCCCGGCACGGCGCGCGGCACGCAGCAGGCCGGACGTGACGAAGGTCTTGCCGACCTCCGTGCCCGTCGCGGTCACGAAGAGGCCGGGCAAGGCTCTCTCTTCGCGACGGTGGCGCCGATCGCACGCAGCGCTTTGGCGAGCCGCGCGATGTCGGCGTCGGCGTGGCCGGCGCAGAAGGCGAAGCGCAGCCGCGCCGTGCCGGCCGGCACCGTGGGCGGACGGATCGCCACCACCAGGAAGCCGGCCTTCTCGAGCTCGACGGAAGCCGCCAGCGCCGCCTCGGCCGAGCCGAGCAGCATCGGCACGATCGCGCTCCGCGCCTCGGGCAGGCCCATCAGCTCGGTGAAGAGCCGCGCCTTGCGCAGCGGCGCCTGTCCGAGGGTTGGCTCGGCGGCGATGATGTCGAGCGCGGCGATGGCCGCGGCGACGGAGGCCGGAGGCAGGGCGGTGGAGTAGATCAGCGAGCGTGCCCGCGTCTTGAGCAGATCGACCACCGGCCGCGAGGCGCAGCAATAGCCGCCGTAGCTGCCGGCGGCCTTCGACAGGGTGCCCATCGCCAGGTCCACCGTCGCGGGCTCGTGGTCGGCGAGCCCGAAGCCATGGGCGTCGTCCGCCATCAGCCAGGCGTCGTGCGCGGCGACGAGCCGGGCCAGCGCGACGAGCGGAGCCCGGTCGCCGTCCATCGAGAACACGGTCTCGGTCACGACCAGGACATGGCGGAAGGCGGCTCGATGCTCGGCGAGCAAGGCGGCCGCGGCCGCGGCATCGTTGTGGGCAAAACGGATCACGGCTGCGCCCGACAGGGTCGCTCCCGCGTTGAGGCAGCTGTGGGCCAGGGCGTCGATGAGCACGAGGTCGCCGGGGCCGGCGAGCGCGCCGAGGACGCCGATGTTGGCGAGGTAGCCCGAGCCGAACAGGCAGGCGGCCTCGTGGCCCTTCGTCGCCGCCAGCTTCGCTTCCAGCGCAGCGTAGAGCGGATGATTGCCGGTGACGAGCCGCGAGGCCCCGGCGCCGGCGCCCCAGCGTCGAGTCGCGGCGATCGCCGCCGCCTTGACGCGGGAATCGGTCGAGAGGCCGAGGTAGTCGTTGCAGGAGAACGAGATCAGCCGGCGGCCGTGCCGGACCACCTCGGGAAAGGCGCCACGGTCTGTCTCGACCAGCGTGCGGCGCAGCGCGCGCGCGTCGAGCGCGTCGAGCTTGGCCGCGGCATAGGTGTCGAGCGAGTGCATCGGCCTCTCTCTGGCGCGGGTGCCGGCAAAATGCAAAAGCTGCGGCGATGACGAGAGCCGCGCCGCCACCGCCAGCCTGGATCGACGCCGGCGCTGCGCATCTTTGGCGTCCCTACTGCCAGATGAAGACCGCCGCGCCGGCGCTGCCGGTCGTGGCCACGGAGGGATCGCGCCTCGTCCTCGAAGACGGCCGCGTGCTGATCGATGGCATCGCCTCTTGGTGGACGGCCTGCCATGGCTACAACCATCCCAATATCGCCGCGGCGGTGCGCCGCCAGCTCGAGACCATGCCGCACGTGATGTTCGGCGGCCTCACGCACGAGCCGGCAGCCACTCTGGCGGCGCGCCTGGCTTCGCTGCTCCCTGGCGACCTCGACCACGTGTTCTTCTCCGATTCCGGGTCGGTGGCGGTGGAGGTCGCGATGAAGATGGCGATCCAGGCGGCGCTGAACCGCGGCGAGCGTGGGCGCACCAAGATCGTGGCGTTCCGCGGCGGCTACCACGGCGACACGCTGGCGACGATGGCGGTTTGCGACCCCGACGAGGGCATGCACGTGCCTTTCGCCGGCGTGCTGATGCCGCAGCTCATCGCCGAGCTGCCGCGCGACGACACCGGCCAAGCCGCCTTCGACGCGCTCATGGAGCGCGAGGGCGCGCGCGTCGCCGCGATCCTCGTCGAGCCGCTGGTGCAGGGCGCCGGCGGCATGCTGTTCCACGAGGCCGCGACGCTGGCATACCTGCGCGCGGCGGCGTCGCGGCACGGCTGCCTGCTGATCTTCGACGAGATTTTCACCGGCTTCGGCCGCACCGGCGCACTGTTCGCCTGCGAGGCGGCCGGCGTCGTGCCGGACATCGTGACGCTGTCCAAGGCCCTGACCGGCGGCACGATGGCGCTTGCCGCCACGGTGGCCGCGCGGCCGGTGTTCGAGTCGTTCCTCGACGACGATCCCGCCCACGCCCTGATGCACGGCCCGACCTTCATGGCCAACCCGCTGGCCTGCGCCGCCGCGAACGCCTCGCTCGACCTCTTCGCCACCGAGCCGCGGTTGGCCCAAGCCGCGGCGATCGAGGCGCGGTTGCGCATCGGCCTCGCCCAGCTCGCCGGCCGGCCCGGCATCCGCGACGTGCGCGTGAAAGGGGCGATCGGCGTCGTCGAGTACGAGGCCATCGCCGACCTCGATGCGCTCAAGGCGCGCTTCGTCGCGGCCGGCGTGTGGGTGCGCCCGTTTCGAACGATCGCCTATCTGACGCCGGCGCTGACCATCCCCGGCGAGGATCTAGGCCGGCTGATCGATGTCGTCTGCGACGTGTCCGCCACCTACGGCCGCGGCGCGTGACCCGCGGCACCAAGAAGGCCGACCTCCCGACCAAGGTCTGCCCCGTGTGTCATCGGCCGTTCGCCTGGCGCAAGAAATGGGAGAAGAACTGGGACGAGGTGCGCTACTGCTCCGAGCGCTGCCGCCGCGACGCCAAGAAGGCTACAGGCTCAGCGCCTGCGGGCTGACGACGAGGCCGTCCTCGTCGGCGTAGACCCAGTCGCCCGGGCGGAAGGTGGCGCCGCCGAAGCTCACCGGGCCGTCGACGTGCCCCGCACCGCTCTTGCCGCTCTTCCACGGGTTGGAGCCGAGCGCCAGGATGCCGAGGTCGAGGCCGCCCAGCGCGACGGTGTCGCGCACGGCACCCCACAGCACGAGGCCGGCCCAGCCGTTGGCGAGCGCAAGGCCGGCGATCACGTCGCCGACGAGAGCGGCGCGCAGCGAGCCGCCGCCGTCGACCACCAGCACCGCGCCGTCGGCCGGGCCGCTGACCAACTGCTTGAGCCGAGCGTTGTCCTCGAAGGTGCGCAGCGTGCGCACCGGGCCGCCGAAGCGCGCGCGGCCGCCGTAGCGCCGGAAGGGCAGGGCGCAGCTCTGCAGGATCCCCTCGTGGGCGTCGACGAGGTCGGAGGTGGCGTACATCGCGAGCGGGTTAGGCGCGGGTGCCGCAAGCGTCAACTCGCCAGGGCCGCACGTCGGCGGCTATGGTGCCGCCGACTCAGCCGGAGGCAACATGCGTCTGCTCGACCATCTGCCCCGCTCGAAGCTCGCCGAAGGCCCCCTCTGGGACGGGGAAAGCGCCAGCCTCTACTGGGTCGACATCGCCGGCCACGTCATCCACCGCCACCGCCCGGCGACGGGCGCCTGCGCCACGCATCCCCTCGACGCGCCGGTCGGCTTCTGCGCGGTCGCGGCCGACGGGCGCCTCGTCGCCGGGATCGGCGACGGCGTCCACGACCTCGCCTTCGGCACGCCCGGCGAGACCCTGCTCGCCCGCCCCGCCATGCACGGCGGGAACCGCTTCAACGACGGCAAGTGCGATCCCTCGGGCAGGCTCTGGGCTGGCACCATGCATGTCGAGGCGGACCGCGACCGCGAGCCGACCGGCGCGCTCTATCGTTGGCGCCGCGGCGACCTCGAAGTGGTGGAATGGCCGGTGTCGCTGGCGAACGGGCTCGGCTGGAGCCCGGGGGGCGACACGATGTACTTCTCCGACACCCACGCCGGCACGGTCTGGGCCTACGACTACGATCTCGCCACCGGCGGCGTCCGCAACCGCCGCACCTTCGCCACCGTGCCGCTCGACGAGGGCGTGCCGGACGGGCTCGCGGTGGATGCGGCCGGCAACGTGTATGTCGCGATCTGGCGCGGCGCCCGGCTCGACGTCTTCGCGCCCGACGGCACGCGCGCGGCGTCGATCCCGGTGCCGGTGCGCAACCCGACGAGCTGCGGCTTCGGCGGCGCCGATCTGCGGACGCTCTACGTCACGACGATGCCGGCGGGCAACGAGGACGACCCACGCTCCGGCTCTCTGTTCGCGCTCGACGTCGCCGTGCCCGGGCAGCCGAGCGTTCGGATGGACCGGGGCTTGTGACGCTCCGCCCTCGTCGACGATCGCGTTGACAGGCAGCGCCTTCGTGCGGCTCATGGCGCCATGCCGAAGCTCGCCCCTCTCCTCGCGCCGATCCTCGCCCTCACCATGGCACTCGTGCCGGTCGCGGCGCTCGCCAAAGTCTATACGCTGGGCAGCGATCCCAAGGTCGCCACCATCACGCTGCCGGACGCCTGGGACGGCGATGGCGCCGACGGGCAGCTCGAGGCGCTCTCGCCCGACAAGACGATCTTCCTGTCCGCCACCGCCGTGGACGCCGCCGAGGTCAAGGCTGCCGGGCAGGAGGTCGCCAAGGTGCTGGCGGACAACAAGATCGAGCTCAAGCAGGACAGCAGGGTGGTCGCGCCCCTGACGATCGCCGGCATGTCCGGTGCCGCGATCTCCTGGGACGCCAAGGACGCTGACGGCGCGACGCAGGTGCACCTCGTGACGCTCAAGACCGCGTCGGGCGCGGGGCTGGTCGTGCTACGCTGGGGCGACGCGGACGCGGAGAAGGATCACGCCGCCGAGATCGACGCCATCGTCAAGAGCCTGGCTGCGGCGAAGTGAAGGCGCCGGCGCCGCCTCGATCGTCGGCGCACGTCGGTTGGCGGTCGAATGCCTCCGCACCGCGCGCAACCTCTTGACGCGGGCCGGGAATTATAGCTCCTACGGCCAAGCTTGTCCCGCGGCTTCGGAGCCGGTTCCATGTCCAAGATGCTGCTTGCCACCCTCATCCTCTGCGCCGCTTGGACGGGGCAGGCGGAGGCCAAGGCGTACAAGCTCGGCGATGATGTCGCGTGGATCTCGTTTCCCGACACATGGGAGCCCGAGACGTTCGACAACGGGGTCGAGGGGACCTCACCGGACAAGGAGACCTATGTCGCTGCCGAGATCGTCGACGGAGACACCCTCGCCGACGCCAGCAAGGACGAAGAGAAGTTCTTCAAGAAGATGAAGATCAAGATCAAGGAGGACACGTTCAAGCAGAAGAAGACCCAGATGAGCGGCCTCGAGGCCGACGACCTACAGTGGGAGGCGACCGACGCCGACGGTCCGACCCACGTCAGCGTGACGCTGGTCAAGATCGCCGAAAAGAAGCTTCTGATGATGACCTACTGGGGCAGCGAAGCCGGCGAGAAAAGTAACATCGCCGATCTCACCTCGATCTCCGAGAGCATCAAGCCGATCCGGTAGGTGCCTTTCGACAGCCAAGCGATCCCGGCCTCCGCCTTTGGGGAACATCGCAGGCCGTAGTTCCCAAAGTCGCCGCAATGCGGTAGAGCGTGCCGCAACGCGGCATGCGCCCGATGCGCGTGCCCCTCTCCAATCCCCGGCCCGTCCCCCATGAAGCTGCGAAACATCGCCATCATCGCTCACGTCGATCATGGCAAGACGACCCTCGTCGACTGCCTGCTGCGCCAGTCCGGCGCCTTCCGCGACAACCAGCGCGTCGCCGAGCGCGTGATGGACTCGAACGACCTCGAGAAGGAGCGCGGCATCACCATCATGGCGAAGGCCACGTCCATCGCCTGGAACGACACCCGCATCAACATCGTCGACACCCCCGGCCACGCCGACTTCGGCGGCGAGGTCGAGCGCATCCTGTCGATGGTGGACGGCGCCATCGTGCTGGTCGATGCCGCCGAGGGGCCGATGCCGCAGACCAAGTTCGTGGTCGGCAAGGCGCTCAAGATCGGCCTGAAGCCGATCGTCGCGATCAACAAGGTCGACAAGCCCGACGCCCGCGTCACCGAGGTGGTCAACGAGGTGTTCGACCTCTTCGCCGCGCTCGACGCCACCGACGAGCAGCTCGACTTCCCGATCCTCTACGGCTCCGCCAAGCAGGGCTGGATGGCGATGCAGCCCGAGGGTCCGCAGGAGGGCATGGGCCCGCTGTTCGACCTCGTCATCAAGCACGTGCCCGAGCCGACCATCGAGGAGGGCGGCTTCCGCATGCTCGGCACGCTGCTCGAGGCCAACCCTTACCTGGGCCGCATCGTCACCGGCCGCATCTTCGCCGGCTCGGTCAAGCCGAACCAGGCGGTCAAGGTGCTCGACCGCACCGGCAAGGTCGTCGAGCAGGGCAGGGTGTCGAAGATCCTCGCCTTCCGCGGCATCGAGCGCACGCCGATCGAGGAGGCCGAGGCCGGCGACATCGTCGCCATCGCGGGCCTGGAGAAATTCAACGTCGCCGACACGATGTGCGAGCCCGCCGTGTCCGAGCCGCTGCAGGCCCAGCCGATCGACCCGCCGACGCTGTCGATGACCTTCCTCGTCAACGATTCCCCGCTCGCCGGCACCGAGGGCGACAAGGTCACCACCCGCGTCATCCGCGCCCGTCTCATGAAGGAGGCCGAGGGCAATGTCGCGCTGAAGATCGCCGACGACACCAAGTCCGACGGCTACATCGTCTCGGGCCGCGGCGAGCTGCAGCTCTCCATCCTGATCGAGGTTATGCGCCGCGAGGGTTTCGAGCTCGGCGTGTCGCGCCCCAAGGTGGTCTACCAGAAGGCCGAGGACGGCTCGTTGCTGGAGCCCATCGAGGAGGTCGTGATCGACGTCGACGAGGAGCATTCCGGCGTCGTCGTGCAGAAGATGTCCGAGCGCAAGGCCGAGATGATCGAGATGCGGCCCTCCGGCGGCAACCGCCAGCGCATCGTCTTTCATGCCCCCACGCGCGGCCTCATCGGCTACCAGGGTGAGCTGCTGACCGATACAAAAGGCACGGCCATCATGAACCGGCTGTTCCACGAATACGCGCCGTGGAAGGGCGAGATCGCCGGCCGCCGCAATGGTGTGCTGATCTCCAACGACCAGGGCGAGAGCGTCGCCTACGCCATGTGGAAGCTGG
>CAZZWW010000028.1:0-15914 GCA_964657815.1 Vulcanimicrobiota bacterium
AGCCGTCCTCCATGAAGACGTCGATCTCGGGGATGACGTTGAAGGCGATCCGCTTCGGAAACTTGTGGCTCTGTACGGGATCGGAGACGAACACCGCGCGGGTCTGGGCGAAGAGTTCGTCCATGGCTTCCTTGCCGGCGCCGGACACCGACTGGTAGGTCGAGACCACGACGCGGGTGATCTTGGCGTGATCGTGCAGCGGCTTCAGCGCGACGACCAACTGCGCCGTCGAGCAGTTCGGATTGGCGATGATGTTCTTCTTGGCAAAGCCGGCGAGCGCGTCGGCGTTGACTTCGGGCACCACGAGCGGCACGTCCGGGTCCATCCGCCATTGCGAGGAATTGTCGATCACGACGCAGCCCTGGGCGGCGATGCGCGGCGACCAGTCCTTGGACACGGAGCCGCCGGCCGACATCAGGCAAATGTCGGTGCCGGCGAAGTCGTAGTTCTCGAGCGACTTGCACTTCAGCGTCTTGTCGCCGAACGAGACCTCCTGGTGCAGCGAGCGCGAGGAGGCGAGCGCCACCACCTCGTCGGCCGGGAACCGGCGCTCCGCGAGAATGTCGAGTATCTCGCGGCCCACGTTGCCCGTGGCGCCGACGACGGCGACCTTGAAACCCATCGCGGATGATCTCCGAAAGCCCGGCGCTCCAACGCTCGTGGTTGGCCGGCCCGGCAGTAACGCGTCGTTGACGCTGTTTCCTTGTCCTAGCGCGGCCTTAAGCTCCGACTCAAGCCCGCCGTGCACCATCGCCGCCATGAGCGACGCTGTTCTCGTCACCAGGCCTCTGAGCCCATTCCAGAGCTGGACACCGGCCTGGAGGCTCGTGGGGGGTCTGCCGGGGAGGCTGTCAGGGCGCGTTCCAGCGCGCACGGTCGCGGCGGCTGCGATCCTCGCCCTCTCGTTGATGCTGCTCGCGGTCGGCGCGACCGCGCTCGTTCGGCTGCGTGACGGCGGGACGGCAGTTCCGGCGTTGCCGCCGCCGCTGCCGCCCGAATGGACCGACGTCCCGCGTCCCGTCCACATCTTCGATCTTGAAGCGCCAATGCTGCGCGGCCTGCCGCCGCTCTATTCGGCGCGGCGCCGCACAATGGGAGATGGTCGCGAGGACATGCTGGCCTACGGCACGCCCGGCCACGACGCGGCGCTGCGGCTCCGGCTCGGACGGAGAGGCCCCGGGGCCGCCGCACTGCCGCCGCTGGTCGCGGCGATCGCATCGCAAGCGGCCGATGCCGACCTGTCGGTCGGGCGTGTCGGACTCGCCGACCTCATGCCGACGCGTTTCGGCCGGTTCGAGGTCGCCGACGTCACGCTGGTCGACCAGACCGCGTTGCGCGTGCCGTGCAGCGGCTTTCGCCTCGCGCTCGACGCGCCGGCGTTCACGATTTCGGGATTGGCCTGCGGCACTCCCGGCAAGCCGTTGACGCGGGCGGCCCTCGCCTGCCTCGTCGACCGGCTGGATCTCGCGTCGGGCGGCGAAGACCGGGCGATGATCGACTTCTTCGCCGCGAGCGAGCGGCGCCGGGATCCGAGCTGCGTCGGCGCGAGACTGGCACCGGACGGGATGCACGCCGCATGGCTGGACGACAAACCTGTCACACGCGCCAAGACTTCGCGGCGACATTAAGGAATTGTTACGTCACATCCCAGACGCTGAACTAAGATGCATCGACGAGCGTTGTCGGTTCGGAAGAGGGGACTTCTACCATGCGCAAGACCATCGTGTCGGCCACGCTCGCGATCTTGGCCGTGACCGCCTTCAATGCTGATGCCTCGGCGCAGACGCGCCACAGAGCTCGAGCTGCGTCGCCCGTGCTCGCCGCGAACCCGGACCTGGGTTCGTCCATTCCGCTGACCGTGAACCGCCGTTCGTGGCTGGATTCGGGCAACAGCGTCTCGTCGCGCGGCGGCTATGGGCCGAGCTACGTGGCCGCTAACACCGTCTACAACAAGACGCAGGATCAGATCTTCGCGCCGGACGGCTTCGGCAATTCCGAAATCCAGGGGCCGCCTTACGTGCCGGGTCGTTCGCAGCCGGTCATCGAAGGTTCGCTGCCGGCCAGCGGTCGCCCGATCGTCGACAACGTTCTGCTGCCGCAGAACTTCTACCTCAACCCGGCGCCTTCCGTTCCTTAGGCCTGTCTCCAGCATCACGCGGCTGCTAAGGGGCGCCCATGCGGCGCCCCGTTTGCTATGACATCACGCGTCTTCTGACGCGCATCCTCAACGCGACGCCCAACGGCATCGATCGTGTCGATCATGCTTTGGCTCAGCACTTCCT
Source organism: Vulcanimicrobiota bacterium (assembly GCA_964657815.1). Classification (GTDB taxonomy): domain Bacteria; phylum Pseudomonadota; class Alphaproteobacteria; order Rhizobiales; family Beijerinckiaceae; genus RH-AL1. Next base: position 2,283 of record CAZZWW010000028.1, read on the forward strand.
GGCGGGGATCCCAGAGCAAACCTTCGGCGCGACCGCGACCGGGATCGGTGCGCGGCTGTTGACGGGTCCTGCCGCGGCGGAGGCGGTCAACGGCATCGCTCGGCACTGGGGCGAGAGCGGGCGTGACATCGATGCCGACCCGATCTATCGACACGTCAGGGCCTGGATCGCCGGCGAGCAGGTGCCGTTGCGCGCGCGGCGTCGCAAGCGCTCGAGGCTTGGTCTGCCGTTTCCAGTCAGCGCGATCGGCTATTGGGCCGCCCGGCACGGCCTGCCGATCGCTCGGACGCCTCGCGCCCACCTCCCCAAGGGTGGCGTCTACGTCAACGTCAGCCAGTTCCCGCTCTGGGTCGCCTCGAGCTTCGCTTGGCTCGAGGAGCGTCGCGATGTGAAGGCGGTCTTCTTCGTTCACGATCTGCTGCCCGTGACGCTGCCGGAATATTTCCGCGTGTCGGAGTTCGAGCGCCACCGCGCTCGGATGCGCAACGTGGCGCGGTTCGCCTCGGCGGCCGTGGTCACGACGGAGACGGTCGCCGCGGATCTCGCGGCGCACATGGCCGAACTCGGGCGACACGATCTGCCCACCTTTGTGCGACCTACGCCGATCTCGCCGACCTTTTCGACGCCGCGCGTGGTCGAGCCCTCTCTCGCCGGACACCCCTTTTTCGTGCTCTGCTCGACGATCGAGCCGCGCAAGAACCATCTGATGATCCTTGCCGTATGGCGCGCGCTGGCGCGGCGTCTCGGACCGGACACCCCCAAGCTCGTGCTGGTCGGCACGCGCGGCTGGCACTACGACCCGATCATCGACCTCATCGAGCGCAGTCCGCCGCTGCGCGACCACGTGCTCGAGGTTAACGGGCTCTCCACCCCCGGGCTCAAGCGCCTGATCGACAATGCGCAGGCGCTGCTGATGCCCTCCTTCGGCGAGGGCTACGGTCTGCCGGTGCACGAGGCGCTCGCGGCGGGGGCGCCGGTCATCGCATCGGACGTCTCGGCCTTCCGTGAGATCGACGCGGCGGGTATCGAGCGTCTGTCGCCGCTCGACGGCGAGGGCTGGCTGCGCGCGGTCGAAGCGAGGATCGGCCCGCGGCCCGACGAGAGTGGCCGCCTCGCCCCGGCCGTGTGGACCAGCTATTTCGAAGGGCTCGACGCCTTCATCGAGGCGCTCTGAGCGCCCTTGACGGCGCCGCTGCGCGCGGGATCGCGGAATTCGTGGATACCCAGTGCCATCCGGTAGACGAAGATCAGGGTGAGCACCGTGCCGGCCAGGAGCACGAGCGCCTCGTAGACCGAGACGAACGATCCGCCGAGCGTGACGCCGGCATGGGGCGCGAAGAACATGCCCGTGTTCAGGCAGATGATCATGAAGCGCAGTTCGGTCGGGCCGCCCCAAAGGAACGACAGCCGGAAGACGCCGGACACGTGATTGTTGATGAAGACGTAGATGCAGAGAAGAAAGTAGCCGATCAGGGCGAACAGCGCCGCAGCCATCGACACGTCGCGGGAAAAGCCGAGCCCGGCCATGATCAGGAGGTTGCAGAGCGCATCGACGGTGTGATCGAGAAAATAGCCGTAGATCGGCCGCTCGATATGGCGATGGCGGGCCAGGCTCCCGTCGAGAGAATCCCCGAACCAATTGATGACGAGACCCGACGACGCCACCCAGAGAAAGGCCGGCTGGTTTCTGCTGGCGACGTAGCCCGCGAAGACGACGATGGCCCCGATCACCGAAAGCGCCGTGAGGCTGTCGGGCGTCACGAAGGCGGGCAGACGTTTGCAGAGCCAGTCCAGGAGCTGGCGCTCGCGCCGGGCAACGATGTTGCCTTGGACGCGCGTCACATGGAAGGTCCGGTCCGCCACGCATTCCACCATTGGCTGCCACCTCGAGCGTCGCGCCGCATGAAGCACATCCGCGCGGTCCGTGACAGCGCCGCGAGGTCGAAGATCGACGACGCGCTGCGGCAGTGCCGGGATCAAGTCGCCCGCCCCGCTTTCGTCGCGATGCTTCGGCATTGTGCGTTGCGGGAATGAATTCCCGTTGCAAAGCGATCGAGCGCACATGTTGCACGATGCATACAGCCGATCGGCTCGGTTTGTGCTTTCATTGCAACGCAGCAAGCGCGCTCGTGTTCAGCAATGGTTAACCGAGCGCATGCTCTCAATCCGCCATACCAAGGGGCCTTTGTCCGCATGAAGCGTAACCAGGCCGGTCTAGAGAGCAACAGTCGCGGGGCGCTTGGGGACATCGTGGCTCGTCGCATGAGCGCCGAGCGCAAGGCGACCCGCAGCCCCGATCGTCTCACCAATCCCTTCGCCCAAAACACGGATTTCGGCACGTTGCCGGGGATGCAGGAGCTCAAGCTGCAGCGTTCGGCCGCCGAGCATATCGGCCTGTCCAACCCGTTCTTCCGTGTTCATGAGGCGCGTGCCGGCGCCTGGACCCGCATCGGTGGACGATCCTTCAGCAACTTCTCGTCCTACGACTATCTCGGACTGAACGGCCATCCCGAAGTCCACGCGGCCTCCTGTGCCGCCATCGCCGACTACGGCACGTCGTGCTCGGCCAGCCGGCTCGTCGCGGGGGAACGTCCGCTGCACCGCCAGCTCGAGCGTGCGCTCGCCAATCATTACGAGCAACAGGACGCCGTCGTTTACGTCAGCGGCCATGGCACCAACGTAACGGCCATCGGATCGCTGCTCGGTCCCAAGGATCTCGTGATCCACGACAGCCTGGCTCACAACTCGATCGTGCTCGGCGCCACCCTGTCGGGCGCCGCCCGCCGCGCGTTCCCGCACAACGATGCCGAGGCGCTCGACCGCATCCTCGGCTCCTGCCGTGCGCAGTACGAACGCGTGTTGATCGTCGTCGAGGGCCTCTACAGCATGGACGGCGACTCGCCGAACCTCGCGGCTCTTGTCGAGATCAAGTCTCGTCACGGCGCTTGGCTCATGGTCGACGAGGCCCATGGGCTGGGCGTGCTCGGCGAGACCGGCCGAGGCTCGTTCGAGCATTGCGCTGTGGCGCCGCAAGACGTCGACATCTGGATGGGCACGATGTCGAAGACGCTGTCAGGATGCGGCGGTTACATCGCCGGCTGCCAAGCGCTGATCGAATACCTCAAATGCATGTCCGGCGGCTTCATCTACAGTGTCGGCCTGCCGCCGCCGATGGCTGCCGCGTCGTTGGAAAGCCTGAGGATCCTTCACCGCGAACCCTCGCGTGTCGCCCGCCTCCACCGCAACGCTGCATTGTTCTGGACGCAGGCCAAGGCGCGGCGGCTCGACGTCGGTTCGAGTGCGGGACATGCCATCATTCCGGTCGTGATGGGCAGTTCGCTCGCCGCGGTGATGTTGTCTCAGATGCTGTTCGAGCGCGGCATCAACGTTCAGCCGATCATCCATCCGGCGGTGCCCGAGCGCAACGCCCGGCTGCGTTTCTTTCTCTCGTCCGAACATACCGCGGAGCAGATCACCGGTGTCGTTCAAGCGATCGCCGAGTGCCGTGGCCGCGCCAGCGCCGGTCCGACCGGCTTGGCGCTCACGACTTGAAATTCGGTCGGTTCCGAAGGCTGGGATTGCCGTAGCCGCCATGGCGGTTGACAGGCGCCTCCAGAAGGAAGGAAGAAAACAGGCCGGACCGAAGCGGTGTGGCCCAAATAGTTTGCCCGCGACCTTCCGCGTCTCGTCCGTGCGGACGCGGAAGCTTAAAGGACCGATCGATCTTTGAACGAGCGCCAGGATATTGCTGTCGTCGGCCGGGCGTGTCGGTTGCCCGGGGCTCCTTCGGTCCGGGACCTTTGGACGCTTCTTTCCGAAGGTCGATGCGCCGTCACGCAGATTCCGACTGACCGCTGGTCGCATGACCGGTTGTTACATCCTCGGATCGCGGAGCGCGGGCGCGCCTACACCTTCGCCGCAGGCGTGCTCGACGACATCTGGGGCTTCGATCCCGGGGCCTTCGGCATGTCGCCCCGCGAGGCCGAGCAGATGGATCCGCAGCAGCGTCTGCTGCTGGAGCTGACCTGGGAAAGCCTCGAAGACGCCGGGATCCGACCGTCCAAGCTCGCCGGCAGCGACACCGGCGTCTTCGTCGGCGTGTCCGCCGTCGACCACGGCACGTTACGCATGCTCGATATGGCGTCGGCCGACGCGTACATGATGACCGGCAACACGCTCTCCGTCGTCGCCAACCGCCTGTCCTACATCTTCGACCTGCACGGCCCGAGCTTCGTCGTCGATACCGCCTGCTCTTCGGCTCTGGTCGCGCTGAACGAGGCGGTGGTGAACCTACGCAGCGGGCGGGTCGAGACGGCTCTCGTCGCCGGTGTCAGCATCCTCGCAAGCCCGCAGGCCTTCGTCGGCTTCTCGCAGGCGGCGATGCTGTCGCGCCGCGGCCTGTGCCAGGCGTTCTCGGCCAACGCCGACGGCTATGTGCGGGCCGAGGGCGGCGCCGTGCTGGTCCTCAAGACCCGCGAGGCGGCAGAGCGCGACGGCGACGCCGTCCATGCCTACATCACCGCCGCCGACGTGAACTCGGACGGTCGCACCAACGGCATCTCTCTTCCTTCGAAAGGCTTCCAGGCCAAGCTCCTCGAGAAGCTCTATATCGAGAGCGGGCTCGACCTCGATGCGCTCGCCTTCTTCGAGGCGCATGGCACCGGCACGCCTGTCGGCGATCCGATCGAGGCCACGGCGATCGGCGAGACGATCGCCCGACGCCGCGCCGCGCCGCTTCTTATCGGATCGATCAAGACCAACATCGGCCACATGGAGGCAGCCTCCGGACTCGGTGGCGTGCTCAAGGCGATGCTGGCTCTCGAGCACGACCTGCTGCCACCTTCCCTGCACAGCGCCGAACTCAACACCCACATCGACTTCGAAGGCCTGAACCTCGCGGTGGCGCGTGAGCCGACGCCGCTGCCAAGGATGAACGGACAGCGGCGGTACGCGGGCGTCAATTCGTTCGGTTTCGGCGGCACGAACGCCCACGTGGTCCTCGCCGACGGCAGTCCGAAGGTTGCAGCGAAGGTCGCAGCGCCGCCGCCTTATCTCGTGATCTCGGCCCACAGCCGCGCCGCTCTCGGCGTTCTCGTCGCCGATTATGCCGCGCGGCTCGACGGCGCCGACGAGGGCGAGGCGGCGGCGCTGATGGCAGCTGCCGTCCACCGCCGCGATCGACTCCCCCACCGCGTCGTGGTGCCGACCGCCGACGCGGCGCAGGTTGTCGCGACGCTCGACCGCTTCGCCGACGAGGAACAGGATCTCGTCGGCGCGGCGCGGGGCACGGCCATCGAGCGCGCCGCGCCGGTCTGCTTCGTGTTCTCCGGCAACGGCAGCCAGTTCGCCGGCATGGGCCTCGCCGCCTATGCCCACAATGCCGCCTTCCGCGAAAAGCTCGACCTCATCTCTCGCGACTTCGAGGGGCTTGCCGGATGGTCGATCGTCGAGACGCTGAACGCGCCCGATCTCGCGGCCAAGCTCGAGCTCACGCAGATCTCGCAGCCGCTCCTCTTCGCGATCCAGTCGGCGCTGAGCCACGCGTTGCGATGCGACAGCCTCGTTCCGGACTTCGTCGTCGGCCACAGCGTCGGCGAGGTCGCGGCGGCTGAGGCGGCCGGCATCCTCGACGCCGACGGCGCGTTGAAGACGATCTTCTCGCGCTCTCTGCATCAGGAACTGACCCAGGGCGCCGGCGGCATGGCCGTGATCATCGGATCGCGCGAGGCCACCGACGGCATCCTCGCCGAGCTGCCGGACGTCTCGATCGCCGCCTGCAATTCCCCACGCGCGTTCACCGTCTCGGGCAGCAAGGCCGACATGGCCCGGCTCTCTGGGCTCGCTCGTGGATACAAGGCGCGGGTGCGGAAACTCGATCTCGACTATCCCTTCCACAGTGCCTTGATGGCGCCGGTGGAGGCGCCGCTGCTGCGCAGCCTTCACGATCTGCGGCACGCGAGCGGCGATGTCGCCTTCGTCTCAACCGTGACCGGTGCGCGGCTTGATGGCGACGCGATGGACCCGGCCTACTGGTGGCGGAACGTGCGCGAGCCGGTGCTCTTCTCCGATGCCATCACCGCCGCGGCGCAGGCCGGCGCCCGGATCTTCGTCGAGATCGGACCGGCGCCGACGCTACTGTCGCACGTCAACGACACGATCGACGAGCGCACCGCGACGATCGCGACGCTGCCGACGCTGGACAAGCGCGACACGGGATTCGATCCGATCAAGGTCGCTGTCGCCACTGCGATCGCGCGCGGTGCCAGGGTCAACGAGGCTGCGGCCTTCGGCACGGCACCGGGCGCGGGCGCACGGGTCGAACTTCCGCACTATCCCTGGCAGCGCAACACCTACCGACTTGGCGACACCTCCGAGAACGCCTCGATCGCGACGCCGACCTCGTGGCATCCGCTCATCGGTGCCCGTTTCGCTGCCGACCGGCTTGAGTGGCATTCCACCCTCGACACGACCTCACACCCGGGCCTGGCGGACCACAACGTCGATGGCCGCGCGATCCTTCCCGGCGCCGCCTTCGCCGAGATGGCGCTCGCGGTCGCGCGCAACTGGCTCGGCACCGACGCCGCGACGGTCGCCGACCTCGAGATCACCAGCCCGATGCAACTCACGCCCGAGGCGGGGCGCGAGGTGGTCTGTCGATTATCGCCGCTGATCAACCACGTCGAGATCCTGAGCCGCCCGCGCCTTGGTCAGACGCCGTGGCAGAGCCACGCCACGGCAAAGATCCTGCGCGATGCCGCCGTCGGCACCTTGCCTGCGTTCGAGGACGTCGTGCCGCTCACGCCCTCGCACGGGGTGACCGGCACCGAGATCTATGCCATGGCCGACCGGGCCGGCCTCCATTACGGGCCGACGTTCCGGAAGCTCGCCAGCGCGACGGCGGTGCGCCCGGACTGCATCAAGCTCGATCTCACCGACGAGGTCGCCGATCCGGCTTTCGGGATCGATCCGGCACGTCTCGATTCGTGCTTCCACGCGCTGGTGCTGATCTTCAACAGCCTGCGCGAGGCGGTGCACGGGACAGCCTACGTTCCCGTGCGCTTCGGCGAGATCATGCTGCGCAAGCCGGGTGCGACCTTCGTGCGTGGTCGCATCGACGTGCTCCGCCGCGACGAGCGCATCATCATCGCCAATTTCCTGCTTGTCGACGCCGACGGCGAGGTGGTGCTGTTCATCCGAGAGGCGCGCTTCCAGGCGATCCGCACCGCTCGCGGTGGCGATGCCGTACGCAAGATGATCTACGCGACCACGACGCTGGCGGCCGAGCCGACCGCCGCGCGAGGCGATCGTGCTCTCTCGCTCGCGACCCTGCGCCAGGGCGTCACCGCCGCGATCCCGCGCGCGTTGTCGGAGGACTTCGTCCTGCTCGAGGGCTGGGCCACGAGCCTCGCGCTCAAGACCGCGCGCGAACTCGCGACGGCCAACGTCGTCGACGTCGACGCCCTGGTGCTCGCCGGGCGTCTGCCGGAGAAGCTCCGGTCGTGGCTCGAGGACGTGCTGCTCTCGCTGGAACGCTCGGGCCTGAGCCATCGCGACCAACTCGGCCGTCACATCGATCCCGACGCGCAGATGCCGCCGCCCGAGGAGATCCTCCGCACCATCGCGCACGAGCACCAGAACCTGTCGGCCGAGCTTCTCGTGGCGGCAAGCACGGTGACCGCGATCCGCGCGATCGAGGCCGGGGATAGCGAGACGCTGACGCGCTCGTTGTCGGCCAAGGTGCTCGACGGTTTCGAGCTGGGATCGAGCCGCGTTCAGGCCGCATCCGTCTACCTAACGGCGCTGATTCGCCGCTCGACGCGAACCTGGCCGAAAGACCGCGCGCTCCGCCTGTTGCAGATCGGCTTCGGCCCGCTCACCGCAGCCACGCTGAAGCTTGCCGATGAGATGCAGGCGCGCCTCACGATCCTCGATCCCGATCGGCGCAGGCTGGAACGTGCCCGTATCGCCTTCAGCGATCGCGGTGACATCGATTTCCTCGACAAGGCTGAAGATCTCGGGGCGGCCGACGTCGACATAGCCGTGGCCGCCGACGCGCTCCACCGCTACCACCGCGTCCCGGGTTTTCTCGCCAACCTACGCCGCGGCCTGGCGCCCGGCGCACTGCTGGCCGCGGTCGAGCCCTCGCCCTCGTTCTTCCGCGACCTCGCGCTCGGGCTCGACGCCAGGCTCGCCGCCGCCGAGGGCGACGGTCTCTCGATCGGGGAGGCCGACTGGCTGGAGATGATGCAGGCCATCGGGCTCGCGGATGCCCAGGTTCTCCCGGTCGAGACGGCGGATGGCGGCGTGGCGCTGCTGCTGACCGCGCAGGTCGAGGCCGAACGCCGAAGCTGGGGAGGCTCTGGCGACGCGTTGATCGTCGGCGGCGACGACGCGCGCAGCCCGTCGACCATCCCTGCGCTCTCGACCCTGCTCGCCTCGTCCGGCCTGCACGTCTCGCTCGCGCTCGACGACGGCGTCGACGTCGAGACCCTCATCGTCGAGGCGCCTTCCTTGATCATCGTGTTCGCGCAGGACCCCGACGCGCGGGTCGATGCCGTGCGCAGCCTGACCTCGCAGTGCATGAAACTGAAGCGCCTCGTCGGCGCGCTCGGTGCCAAGCCAACCACCCTTTGGCTGGTGACCGCAGGGGCGATCACCGCGCAGGGTGACCGCGGCGCCGACGTGGCCGCCGGGCTTTGGGCCTTCAGCCGCACCCTGGCCAACGAGGTGCCGACGCTCGACGTGCGCCGGGTCGATGTCGCCGACGATTTGCGCGCGGAAGGGCTCGCCGAGCGTCTACGCGACCTGGTGCTATCGACCACAGCCGAGACCGAGATCGTGCTCGCTCGCGCGACGACGCGCGTGCTGCGCTTCGAGAACGGCTCCAGCCACGAACGCGGTCACGGCGCCCATGCGGAGGCGGCGAGGCTCAAGCGCGGCGACGGGTCCGGCTTCGATCGGCTGCATTGGGACGCGATCACTCGCCAGCGTCCTGCCGCAGGAGAGGTCGAGATCAAGGTCGAGGCGATCGGTCTGAACTTTCGCGACGTGATGTTCGGCCTGGGACTGCTGCCCGAGGACATCCTCGAGCACGGCTTCGCAGGGCCGACGCTCGGGCTTGAATGCGCCGGACGGGTCGAGCGTGTCGGCGGATCGGTCAAGGGTCTTAAAGTCGGCGACCGCGTCATGGCGTTCGGCAAGAACGCTTTCTCCACCCACGTGACGACGCCGGCTACGGTGGTTTCGCCGATCGCCGACACCCTGTCCTTCGAGGCGGCAGCGACGATCCCCGTAGCCTTCCTTACCGCCTACCACGCGCTGATGTTGTGCGCGCGGCTGAAGCCAGGCGAATGGGTGCTGATTCATGGCGGCGCTGGCGGCGGCGGCCTCGCCGCAATCCAGATCGCACGCTGGCGCGGCGCCAGGGTCATCGCCACCGCCGGATCGCCCGAGCGGCGCGAGCTGCTGAGCGCGCTCGGCGCCGAGCACGTTTTCGACAGTCGCACCGGCGCCTTCGTGGAGGACGTGCGCCGCGTCACCGGCGAGGGTGTCGGTGTGGTGGTGAACAGCCTGTCCGGCGAGGCGATGGAGCGCTCTATCGCGGTGCTGCGGCCGTTCGGTCGCTTCGTCGAGCTCGGCAAGCGGGACTATGTCGCCAACACGCACATCGGCTTGCGGCCCTTCCGCCGCAACCTGTCGTACTTCGGGGTCGACCTCGACCAACTGCTGATCGACGACCCGGCGACGAGCAAGGTGCTGCTGCGTTCCGTTATGCGGCTGTTCGGTCGCGGCGAGTTGACGCCGCTGCCCTTCCGCGCCTTCGACGCCGCCGATACGGCCGAGGCGTTCCGGCTGATGCAGCAGTCCGGCCACGTCGGCAAGCTTGTTGTGCGGCCGCCCGCGCCCAAGGAGATCATCGCCCGTCCGCGCCACGGCTTCCAGGTCTCGCCCGACAAGATGCACGTGATCACCGGCGGCTTTGGCGGCTTCGGCATCGAGACGGCTCGTTGGCTCGTCGCCAGGGGCGCGCGCCACCTGATGCTGATCGGCCGCTCCGGTGCGACCAGCGAAGCCGCCAAGATCGCGATCGCCGAACTGAGCGCCGAGGGCGTGCGCGTGCGGACCGAGGCGGTCGACATCGCCGACCGTCCCGCGTTGCAGCGGCTGTTCGGCCGCTTCGGCCGCGACCTGCCTCAACTCGGAGGCGTGATCCACGCCGCAATGGTGCTCGACGATGCGATGATCGCCAATGTCACGACCGATCAGATCGAGCGCGTGCTGCGCCCCAAAATCGCCGGAGCCGACAACCTCGACGGGCTGACGCGCGACCTGCAGCTCGACTACTTCGTGATGTACTCCTCGGCCACGACGCTGATCGGTAATCCCGGGCAGGGCGCCTACGTCGCCGCCAACGGCTACCTCGAGGGCCTGGCGCGCCGGCGTCGCCGCGTTGGGCTGCCCGGGCTCGCGATCGCCTGGGGGGCGATCGAGGACGTCGGCGTCCTCGCGCGCGCGGACACGACCCGTGAGGCGCTCGCCACTCGAATGGGAATCAGAGGCATGCTGGCGCAGGACGCATTGCGTCTGATGGGTCACGTGCTCGGCGACCCATCGGCCGACCCAGACGACGCCGTCGTGGCGATCGCGCCGATCACTTGGTCGGCGGCACGCCAGCACCTCGCCGTCCTCAAGGCGCCGGCCTACCGCAAGCTGGCCAGCCAGGACGAGGCGAGTGCCGGCGACAAGGAGAAGATCGACATCGCCGATCTCGTCGCCAAGAACTCACCCGACGAGGCACGCAAGATGATCAGCGGCCTCATCGTCGACGAGATCGCCCGCGTGCTGCGGCTGCCGCGTGAGGATGTCGCTCGCACCACGCCGCTCTCCGAGATCGGCCTGGATTCTCTGATGGCGGTGGAACTCGGTCTGGGATTGGAGGAGCGCTTCATCCTCAACGCGCCGATTTCGGCGACCGCGTCGTCCTTCACGGTCAACGAGCTGGCTGACCATATCATCGGCTTGGCCACTGGCACGCTCAACGAGGACGAGGCCCTGACGCGCACCATGATGGAGCGCCACCTCGGCACCGAGGCCATCGCCGAGATCGTCGCCGACAAGGAAGGCTTCGACCGGACCGCCGACCTTGTGCGGGCCAAGAGCCAAGCCCTGAAAGGCGTACTGGACTAAGGTCGGCCGGCTGGCGCTTCCTCCGCTGCGCTTCACGCTGGAGCGCTAGAATCGTACCCAGAGAGCCGCCAGCGGGCCTGTCTCGCGCACGGCGTTGTGGCCATCGATCGTGCGGAAGGCGCCGATCTGCACCGACCATCGCGGCGTGAAATCGTAGACCAGGCTGCCCTGCAGCTTCGCGTAGGAGGTGCGCTGGATCGCTGGACCTCGCGCAGGCGCAAGGCAGATGAAGTCCTGCAGGAGGAACATCAGCCTGGGGATCGGGCGCATGCCGAAGGCGAGGTCGAGCCTGGCTTCGTTGGGAAACGGGTCGGCGCGCAGCCTGACGCCGGGCGCAACTTCGACGAAGGCCGGCCAAGCGCCGAGCGCGAAGCCCTTGCCGACTTGAAGACGCAGGTCTGTCGCAAGCGCCTGGGCGCCCCCCGTGGCGAGCTGGCTGGCGCGACCGCCGCCGAGCGGAGGCTGGACCAGGGCCTGTAACGAGACGACTTGGCCAGGCTGGCTGTAGAGCAGCATGCGCGCACCGAAGGCACTGCCGTCCGAGCCGGTGACTTGGTTGGCCGCTACACCGTTCTGCCGTGCCAGCGTGGGCGCTGCGACGAGCGTCAGCCACGAACGCCAGCCGTATTCCAGGTAACCGCTGGCGAGGATTTTGCGGTAGGCCGGCGCCGGTTGAGCCGTTCCGCGGATGTCGAACCGGCGCGAGCCTTCGGAGAAGCCCGGCATTCGGTAGAAAACACACCTTATCCGATAGCCTCCTCTCGCAAAAGAGAGAGGCTGTGACCCGGCGGGCGCACGCTTGTGCGCGTGTCCTATCGTGGTTTCATGCCCCCGTCCCACGGTTTGCGGTGCAAACCCAAGGCCGGCTCCGACTCTGCCGATGGGCGGCGCGCGCGAGGGCGTCTCTAGCAGGAACCGGCAGGCGAAGCAGGCGCGTCTGGTTTTCGCTGCGTTACGTCGGGGTTTTTGTACTCTTTGTATTCTGGACCGCAGTCTTGAACGGGCAGTTTCTGGCCGGAGAGATTGTCAGGCATCGAGACTTCACAGAAGTTGAAGCGATACGGTCTTTGCCAACTATCAAAATATTCAATAAAACCATAAATCCAGATCGTTCTTTCTCCGGTGTGAATAGCATCAAGAAATGCTTCGATCGCGTACGACTTATCGACTTGGATCACGATCTGGCTAGGCTCGCGACCGGAGACGAACCCAACCTTTTTACTATCGTTAACTACGAAACTAGCGTCACTCCGGCTTGGAGACAGTCTAGTTTTGCTGATATTCAAAGAGGATCGGTGACTGATAGCTGTACTTCCTCCGATATTGTGAAACCAGCCCACCAATTCGGTTTGTTTTCGATCAGTTACAAGCTCAAATTTAGCCTCGTAGATCAAGGGCTCGTAAGCTTTGCACGCAGCATCGGCCTGCCTCTGAGTTTGGTGAAAGGCCAAGCCGCTGACGATCAAAGCAGCAAAGGCCGAGATACCAGTGATAGTCTGAGAGCCGCGATCCCACCATACACCTCTTCGGCCTTTCTGTTCCTTCTTTCGATCCCTCTCATACTCTTCGGGGTGCCTACGAACATCTATTGTGCTAGGAAAAATTATTCCTTTTTGGGGATTGTTGCTTGGCTCGCTTGGATGTGGGGCGTAGCGTTGATTGTCGCGGCTATAACCATTTCTCTTTAGAATGGCTTCTACAAGTCCTCCAACCGAACCACGTGACATCCGATCTCTGCCAATGCTGCTAGAAAAAACGTGGCGGTAAAGGCGCCACGGCTCAGCTTATTGGTGATCCCAGCTTTTGTCTCGCTGAATCCCTTGTCGTTCAAGCGACCGGCGAGGACTTCATACGTCACCTCAGCGCGCTTCAGTTCCGCCTTCAGATATCGAGCTGCCCGTCGTTCCCAGTCCTGTGGCGTTGCCATGCTGCTATCTCCGGCGTGAAGCTATCACAAACGGCATATAGCTGTTGACAACGTAGCCTTCAAGGCGTCATATCCAAGCGTCAGCTATCGGATATGACATGCCTCAGCACTTCCTCCTCTCCAAAGCAGCCCGGACCATTTCTTTGTCCAAGGTCGCCCGCATGTCCGACGACGACGCCCGCGACGCTTTCCGCATGATCCGCTGGGCTTCGACCGAAGGCGAGGCCGTTTGCCCTCACTGCGGATGCATGGGCGCCTACTTCATCGCCTCGCGCGGCATCTGGCGTTGCAAGGGCTGTGTTCGCCAGTTCTCGCTTACCTCTGGCACCCTGTTCGCCAGCCGAAAGCTCCCGATGCGGACCTACCTTCTCGCCATCGCCATCTTCTGTAACGGCGCGAAGGGCCACAGCGCCCTTCAGATGAGCCGTGACCTCGATTGCCAGTACAAGAGCGCCTACGTCCTTTGCCACAAGCTGCGCGAGGCCATGGCGATTGAGACGGCCGACACGGACTTGGCC
>CAZZWW010000029.1:0-11577 GCA_964657815.1 Vulcanimicrobiota bacterium
CCAAGCCGAGCGACGGCGACATCGAGGCGGCCATGGACGGCAACGTCTGCCGCTGCGCCACCTACGTCCGCATCCGCGCCGCCATCCATCAAGCCTCCACCAAGCTCGCCTGAGGAGGCCGCACGTGTATTCCAAGCCATCCGTTTCGCGCTCGCTCCTGTCGGCCGTCGCGCCAGAGACCTCGCGCCGCGCCCTGCTGAAAGGCTCGGCCGCGGGCGGCCTCGTCCTCGGCCTCACCCTCGTCTCGGGTCGCGGCTTCGCCGGCGAGGGGTCGCCCGGCGGCGGCAAGGCCGTCACGCTCGCCTCCGCCGGAGCGCCGCCGGAGCCCAACGCCTTCGTGCGCGTGGCGCCCGACAACACCGTGACGGTGATCGTCAAGCATCTCGACATGGGGCAGGGCAACACCACCGGCTTGCCGACGATCGTCGCCGAGGAGCTCGACGCCGACTGGTCGCAGATGCGCTTCGAGTTCGCGCCGGCCGACGCCAAGCTCTACGCCAACCTCGCCTTCGGCGTGCAGGGCACCGGCGGCTCCACCGCCGTCAACAACAGCTGGGACCAGCTGCGCAAGGCCGGTGCCGCCGCCCGCGCCATGCTGGTGCAGGCCGCCGTCGACGCCTGGAAGGTGCCGGCCGACGAGGTCGAGGTGAAGAAGGGCGTGCTGACCCACAAGTCCGGCAAGCGGGCCACGTTCGGCGAGTTGGCCGAAGCCGCCGCCAAGGAGCCGGTGCCGGCGGACATCAAGCTGAAGGACCCCAAGGACTTCACGCTGATCGGCACGAAGATCCACCGCATCGACACCGTCGTGAAGACCGACGGCTCGGCCAAATACGCGCTCGACGTGCGCCGCCCGAACATGCTGACGGCGGTGATGACGCGGCCGCCGCGGTTCGGTGCCGGACTGAAGAGCGTCGACGACAAGGCCGCGCGCGCCGTGAGGGGCGTGGTCGACGTCGTGACGGTGCCGCAAGGCGTCGCCGTCTTGGCCGAGAACACCTACGCCGCCCGCAAGGGCCGCGACGCGCTGAAGATCGTGTGGGACGACAAGGGCGAGACGCGCTCCAGCGCCGCAATGTTGGCGGACTACCGCAAGGCCGCGCAGACGCAGGGCGCCGTGGCGGCCAAGAAGGGCACGGCCGAGGACGCGCTGAAGTCCGCTGCCAAGGTGATCGAAGTGGAGTTCACTTTCCCCTTCCTGGCGCACGCGCCAATGGAGCCGCTGAACTGCACCATCGAGAAGGCGGCCGACGGCTCGTACGACTTCTTTGCCGGATCGCAGTTCCAGACGATCGAGCAGGCCGTGGCAGCGAAGTGGCTCGGCACGACGCCCGACAAGGTTCGTATTCACACGATGTGGGCGGGCGGCTCGTTCGGCCGCCGCGCCACGCCGGATGCCGACTATTTCGGCGAAGCGGCGTCGATCATGGCGAAGACCGACGGCAAACGGCCGGTGCATCTCGTCTACACCCGCGAGGACGAGATGAAGGCCGGCCGCTACCGGCCGATGTTCCTTCACAAGATCCGCGCCGCGCTCGACCCGAAGGGCGGCATCGCCGCCTGGCAGCACCGTCTCGTCGGCGCCTCCTTCATGAAGGGCACGGCCTTCGCGTCGGTGATGGTCAAGAACGGCGTCGATGCCACCGCCGTCGAGGGCGTCAGCGACATGCCCTATTCCATCCCCAACCTGCTGGTGGACTGGCACGACGCGCCGACTGCGATCACCACGTTGTGGTGGCGCTCGGTCGGCCACAGCCACACGGCGCAAGCCGTCGAGGTGATGGTGGACGAAATGGCCCACGCCGCGGGGCAGGATCCGGTCGCCTTCCGCCTCGCCATGCTGAAGGACCATCCGCGCCACGCCGGGGTGCTGAAGCTGGCGGCGGAGAAGGCGCCGCTCGGCGAGAAGCTCGGGGCCGGCAAGGGGCGCGGCGTCGCCGTGCACGAGAGCTTCAACACTTACGTCGCGATGGTCGCCGACGTGACGGTGAACGGGGCCGACGTGAAGGTCGATCGCGTCGTGGTGGCGGTCGATTGCGGCATCGCGGTCAACCCGGACGTGATTAGGGCGCAGATGGAAGGCGGGGTCGGTTACGGGCTGGGCGCCGCGCTGCGCAACCAGATCACCTTCAAGGACGGCGAGGTCGAGCAGGCCAATTTCGACACTTACCTGCCGCTGCGCTTGAGCGACATGCCGAAGGTCGAAGTCTATATCGTACCGTCGGGAGAGAAGCCGACCGGTGTCGGCGAGCCGGGCGTGCCGCCGGTCGCGCCGGCGGTAGCCAACGCGATCTTCGCCGCTACCGGTAAGCGGCTGCGCTCGCTGCCGTTCGACTTCGATAGCCTGAAGGCGAGCTGAGGGGTGCTTGAGCACAACGCTCGTCATGCCGGACGAGCGAAGCGAAGCTTCGGCGCCACGGAATGACGACGTCGGGGCTCTAGAACGACGGCAACCCGCCGCCGGGGCCGCCTGCGGGCGCCGGCGAGCCGGGGCCCCAGCCCGGCGAGGGATCGACGACGTCGCCGCCGTCGGCACCTGGGCCCGGAGCGCCGACGCCGGGGCCGGGATGCTCGCTGACGCCCGGGTCCTTGGAGTCACCGCCGGCCGGCGGCGCCACCGCGCCAGGGTCGGGCACCGCTCCCGGATTGGACGGATCGGGCAAAGGCTTCGGCTTGTAATCGGGGGGAAGATCGGTCGGCATGGCGGTCTCCTCATTTGAGGGTATCGCCAAGCCAATGCCGCAGCGGGGCTGCGAGTTCGCTCCCGCCTTCGTTACAAAACCCTCAGCTCTGGTCGTTGCCGAGCACCGTCACGGCGCGGCGGTTCTGTGACCAGCACGAGATGTCGTTGCAGGAGGCGACCGGCCGCTCCTTGCCGAAGGAGATCGTGCGGATGCGCGAGGACGGGATGCCGCGGGCGACCATGTAGTCCTTGGCCGCCTCGGCGCGACGGGCGCCCAGCGCGAAATTGTACTCGCGGGTGCCGCGCTCGTCGGCGTGGCCTTCGACGGTGAAGCGCCCGCGATCATAGCGTTGCAGCCAGGCCACCTGGCGGTCGAGCGTCTCCTGCGCCTTCGGGTTGATGTCCGAGGAATCCTCGGAGAAGAACACGCGGTCGCCGACGTTCTGGGCGAAATCCTGCGCGCTGCCGGGCGCGGCACCGGTGCTGGCGCTGAAATCCTCCGTCGGCGACTTGGCACAGGCGGAGATGGCGAGGGCGGCGCACAGGGCAGCCGCGAAGGCTGCCGGGCGCCGGGCGGCGGGGCGCATGAGGCTCATGGCGATCCTTGTCCGGTACGCGAAACGTGTGCCCGGACCTTGCGCGACCCTTGATGGCGTCTTTGCGGCCCGCCACGCTCCCGCCTCGGCTTAAAGCCGCCGTGTTGCCGGACTAGCACAGCGGTTCGACACAGGCTAAGAGCTTGGCCGCTCAGGCGTACCGAACGGTACGTGTCCGCGGGGGCGTGACGAGGGGACCCGATGCAGAGCGTCGAAAGCGAAGTCCAGGATTCCAAGTCCGGCACGGGGACGCCCGACGCCGGGCTGCCCGATCTCGCCTTCGGCGCCGAGAAGATGGGCCTGATCTCGCTCAAGGCGCCTTTGATCGTCGGCATCGTCTTCGCCCTGCTCGCGGTCGCCGCCGTCTTCGGCGCCAAGCGGTTGACCGTCGACGACTCGCTCTCGCAGCTGTTCCGTTCCAACACGCCGCAGTTCCATCAGTACGAGGCGGTGACGCGCGACTTCCCGTCGTCGGAATACGACGTGCTGGTGGTGGTCACGGCGAAGGACCTGCTCGCCCGCGACAACGTCCAGAAGATCCGCGACCTCGTCACCGACCTCCAGCTCGTCGAGGGCGAGCGCGACATCCTCTCGATGTTCTCCGCCCGCCTGCCGCCGGAGAAGGGCCAGACGATCCCGCCGCCACTGTTCCCCGAGCCGCTGCCGGAGACCGGACCCGAATACGACCAGGTCATCCAGAAGGTGCGCACCAACGAGCTCATCAACGGCAAGCTGATCTCGCCCGACGGCACGCTCGCCCTGATCGTGCTGGCTTTGCAGCCGGCGGTCGCCTCCAGCGCCAAGAGCGGCCGGGTCATCGCCGACATCCGCAAGGCGGTCGCCGACGACCTCGCCGGCTCCGACCTCAAGGGCGAGCTCGCCGGCGTGCCGGTGATGCAGCACGAGATCCACAATTCCGTCGAGAGCGACCGCATCACCTACAACGCGATCGGCTTCATCGCCGGCTGCCTCATCGCCATCCTGTTCTTCAAGCGCGTCTCGTTCATGTTCGTGGCGGCGGCGCCGCCGCTTGTCGCCATCCTCATCTCGATCGGCGCGCTCGGCTGGCTCGACTTCCAGCTCAACATTTTCCTCAACGTGATGACGCCGCTCATCATGGTGATCAGCTTCTCGGATTCGATGCAGCTGACCTTCGCCATCCGCGACAGGCTCGTGGCCGGGCAGACCAAGCCGCAGGCGATCCGCGGCGCGCTCGCCGTGGTCGGGCCGGCCTGCGTGCTGACCCACACCACCACGATGGTGTCGTTCGTGGCGCTGCTGTTCTCGGACTCCGACCTCATCAAGACCTTCGGCCAGGCCGGCCTGCTCACCACCGCGATCGCGCTCGTCACCGTGCTGGTGCTGCTGCCGCTGCTCGCCTACGTGCTGGTGCGCGGCGAGGGCAAGCTGGCGCAGAAGACGGCGAGCTCCGACACGGCGATCAACGTCCTGCGCGACTTCTGCCGCTGGATCGCCGAGCGCATGGTCGGCCACCCCGGCCTCTACAGCCTCATCGGCATCGCCGTCTGCGTGCTGCTCTCGGTGATCTACTCCAACCTGACGCCGCGCTACCGGCTCGCCGACCAAGTGCCCAACAACCAGCAGGCCACGACGGCCAACGGCACGCTCGACCGCAAGCTGACCGGCGCCAATCCCATCGACGTGCTGATCCAGTTCCCGCCGGGGGCCGACCTGTACTCCGCGGATTCTCTCGCCACGATCGAGGCGGTGCAGCGCACGACCGCGGCCGAGCCCGGCGTCGGCAACGTGTTCTCGCTGCAGACGCTGCGCGACTGGCTCAGCCAGAAGATGGGCCTCAACGACATCGACACGCTGCGGAAATACGTCGGCTACCTGCCGAAGTCGCTGATCGGCCGCTTCGTCGCCGAGGACCACAAGGCCGTGCTGGTGTCCGGCCGCATTCCCGACAAGGACGCGAACGAGCTGCTGCCGATCGTCGACAAGCTCGACGCCAATCTCGAGGCGGTCCGCAAGGCCCATCCCGGCTACCAGATCTCCGTCACCGGCCTCGCGGTCATCGCAGCACGCAACTCGGCGGCGATGATCGAGCGGCTGTCGCGCGGGCTCACGATCGAGATCGTGTTCGTCGCCGCCTTCATCGGCCTCGCCTTCCGCTCGTGGAAGGTGATGCTGCTGTCGATCCTGCCCGGCATCTTCCCGATCGTGGCCTCGGGCTCGCTGCTCTGGTTCATGGGCGAGGGGCTGCAGTTCGCCAGCGTGGTGGCGTTGACGGTGTCGTTCGGCCTCGGGCTCTCGGCGACGATCCACTTTCTCAACCGCCTGCGGCTCGAGGAACGGCCCGGTGTCAACGCCGCGATGTCGGTGGAGCGCGCCACCATCCTGGTCGGGCCGGCCCTGATCCTGACCTCGGTGGTGCTGGCCTGCGGCCTGGCCGTGACCGCCTTCTCGAACCTGCCGATGCTGCGGCTGTTCGGCTGGCTCTCCGCCTTCGCGATGATCGCGGCGCTCGTCGCCGACCTGCTCATCCTGCGCCCGACCGCCATGTACCTCTACAGCCTCGTGCCGCGACGCCACCCCGAGGTGAAGCCGGCGGAATGAGCGCGTCGCTGCGCGCGTAGCCATGCCTCCGGGTGCCCGCTATAGAGGCGGCCGGAGAGAGCCCGCATGACCCGCCCGATTGACGCGACGAACCGCGACGAGACCACGCATTTCGGCTTCGAGGACGTCCGGCTCGACGAGAAGCAGACCCGCGTCGACGACGTCTTCCACAAGGTCGCCGCGCGCTACGACGTGATGAACGACCTGATGTCCGTCGGCCTGCACCGGGGCTGGAAGGACCGGCTGGTCGCCACCGTCAACCCGCCCAAGCGGCGCCCCTTCCGCCACCTCGACGTCGCCGGCGGCACCGGTGACGTCGCCTTCCGGGTGCTGCGCGCCGGCGGCCCGCACACGGCCGTCACCGTGCTCGACATCAACGCCGACATGCTGGCCGTGGGCCGCGACCGGGCCGAGACGCGCCGCACCGCCGAGCGCATCGAGTTCGTCGAGGCCAATGCCGAGGAGCTTCCCTTCGAAAACGGCCATTTCGACGCCTACACCGTCGCGTTCGGTATCCGCAACGTGCCGCGCATCGACGTGGCGCTGCGCGAGGCTTACCGCGTGCTCAAGCGCGGCGGCCAGTTCCTCTGCCTCGAGTTCAGCCACGTCGACCTGCCGGTGCTCGACCGCGTCTACGACGCCTATTCCTTCCACGTGATCCCGCGCCTGGGACAGGCGGTGGCCGGCGATGCCGAGAGCTATCGCTACCTCGTCGAGTCGATCCGCAAGTTTCCCGACGCCGAGGCGTTCGCCGCCATGATCGCCGCCGCCGGCTTCCGCAACACGCGGTTCACGCGGCTGTCGGGCGGCATCGTCGCTATCCACACCGGCTGGAAGCTGTGACGATGCCGGGCGCTTTCCTTCTCCCGCTTGCGGGACAAGGTGGCCCGACGAAGTCGGGTCGGATGCGGGTGCTGCAGCGCAAGGAAGACGTGGCCCGTAGCGGCAATCTCCTTCATCCGACCCCGCTGCGCGGGGCCACCTTCTCCCGCGAGCGGGAGAAGGGAAGAGCCCACCCGTGATCTTCGCTCTGGGCTCCTTCGCGCGGCTCGCCCGCGCCGGCTGGGTCATGACGCGGGCCGGCGTCTTCGCCGACGTCGACCCGGCCTACCTGCCGCCCAAAGCCCGCCTGCCGCTGAGCCTCGTCAAGCTGGTCGGCGGCAAGCCGAGCAGGCCGGGTGCCGCGCTCGACGCGCTGCCCGGCGCGATCGCCAAGCTCGGTCCGTCCTACGTGAAGATGGGCCAGTTCCTCGCGACCCGCCCCGACGTCGTCGGCCCGGCGGTGGTGCTCCAGCTGGAGCGGCTGCAGGACCGCATGGAGCCGTTTGGCCGCGAACTCGCCGTCGCGCAGATCGAGCGCGCCTTCGGCGCCAAGCTCGACACGCTTTTCGTGGCTTTCGGCGAGCCGGTCGCCGCCGCCTCCATCGCCCAGGTGCACAAGGCCCGTGTGCGCGACGAGTTCGGCGAGCGCGACGTCGCGGTCAAGGTGCGCCGCCCCGGCGTCGAGCGCCAGCTGAACCGCGATCTCGGCGACATGAAGGTCGCCGTGAGATGGCTGGAGAAGAACTTCCCCGACACCAAGCGCCTCAAACCCGTCGGCGTGGTCGAGACGCTGTCGCGCTCGCTGCGCATGGAGACGGACTTCCGGTTGGAGGCGGCCGCTGCCAGCGAGTTCGCCGAGAACGTGTCCCGCGAAGTCGATTTCCGCATCCCGTCGATCGATTGGGACCGCACCGCCGCCGAGGTGCTCACGCTCGAATGGATCGACGGCACCAAGCTGTCCGACGTTGCCGAGCTTCGGCGCCGCGGCTACGACCTGCCCAAGCTCGGTGCGGTGGTGATTCAAACCTTTTTGCGCCACGCCATGCGCGACGGCTTCTTCCACGCCGACATGCACCAGGGCAATCTGTTCGTCGACTTCGGGATCATGGGCCGGCTCGGCCGCAAGGAGCGGCGCTTCCTCGCCGAGATCCTCTACGGCTTCATCATGCGCGACTACATCCGCGTCGCCGAGGTGCATTTCGAGGCCGGCTACGTGCCGGCCCACCATCGCCTCGAGGATTTCGCCCAAGCGATCCGCGCCATCGGCGAGCCGATCCACTCGCGCAAGGCCGACGAGATCTCGATGGCGCGGCTGCTGACGCTGTTGTTCGAGATCACCGGATTGTTCGACATGAAGGCGCGCACCGAGCTGGTGCTGCTGCAGAAGACCATGGTGGTGGTGGAGGGCGTAGCCCGCACGCTCGACCCGCGCCTCGACATGTGGACCACCGCCGAGCCCGTGGTGCGCAGCTGGATCGAGGAGAACCTCGGCCCGGTCGGTCGCGTCCAGGACGCCGGCCACGCCATCTCGCAGATGGCCAAGCTTGCTTTTGCCCTGCCGGAGACGATGACCCGCGCCGAGCGCACGCTGGAGAAGCTCGAGGACATGATCGACAACGGCGTCGGCTTCTCCGACGACGCGCTCAAGCAGTTCGGCGACATCGAGAAAAGCGCCCAGCGCCTCGGCCACTACGCCCTTTGGGCTCTGGCTGCCATCGCCGCCTATTACTTCTTGAGGTAGTGGCGGCCGGATTTCAGCGGCGCAAGGGGCGGTCCTGGCTTCAAGCAAGTCGGTGAGGGGCACCGGATAGGAAGGTCTACAGTGTGGCCTGCCTTTCCCGATCTCACCGAGTGGGAGAACTTACGATCCTCTCAGGATGGCCGCAGCGATCAAAAGCGAAATGCGCCAAGCTGCAAATCGACACGATGCGGGCTGCAGGGCATGTCGAGGCTTGTTGGAAAAGTCTCTTGGGAATCTCGAAAGCAAACGCCGGGTTCGACCCGGAACAATGTCAGCTCGATCACAGATGGAAAGGGGACGCCGCCGAAGACCAAATAAGGAGCGCAATTATTGCCATGAACGTGCACCACACGGTGATGGCTTGTGAGTTTCGCGATTGCGCGATCCAACAGGCCGACATAGGCGGCGTCATAGAAATCGCCAAGGAAATGGACTTCCACCACTATCTGCTTGAATTGGCCGAGCGTGGACAGATCCGCCTCCGCAAGCATTCCCCATTCAGAACCTTTGATATCGCATTTGAGGATAAGATTTTCCTCCCCTTGATGCGTATTGCGCTCGATCAAGCCAGCTAAAGTATCGAGATCAGTCGCCGTAGATTTCTCAGCTTCTATGCCGACCTTCGACCAGTGGAATCGCTCATGGTCATCAGGCAAGGCGGAGATGGTGTGATCGTATTGGAAAACCTCGATACCACGATTGGCGACAGCCGTATCCCACGAGACGTCGTCCGATATGCCGAGTGAGTAGGCTTTGGAAACGTCTTCGAAAGCCTCTAACATGACGTACCCGCCGTCATTGTCTCGGCCTAGGCGCACCTTTATCTTGTCGCAGACGTCGAACACTCTGAGCTTGCGAAGAATAGCGAGGATTTTCGTTTGCTTCTCCCGTTCAGCGTCCGCATAGACTGCGAGAGGAACGGATCGGGCCGTTGCCTCAGACGACGCGGCTAAAGCCTCGATCAAGGCAGGGAAGCCTGGGACGATCTCGTTCCAAAAGCCATAGACCGAATCATTCTCGACCTTGCGACCCAGCACGACGCGATACGCGAGGTCGATCTCGGCTCGAGTGATTGGTGTCTTCATCGGGAAGTGCAGGCTTCTTAGATTTGCGGCATAGGGCAATGATTCCCTAAAGGGTAGGTCGCCGGCAAGTCAATGTGAACGTTAGTCTTTCGACGTAACCTCGGCGACAAGTCCGCAGCTTTCTCCAGCTCGACCTCCTTATCGGGGGCGTGAGGTCTCTCGCGCATCGACTTCACCTCGCTGTTGCAGCGTAAAGGAGCTGGCGGCGGGGCTAGCAACGAACCCGACCCGATCGAACACTTTGGAGACTCTGATCAGGTCGGCGACAGCCGTGGGGATTTCGCTGAGGCCCCAAGTCTGCTCGCTCTGTTCCCCAAACGTGCCGCTTGCGCCGACGTGCCTTAGACGGCAGAATGGAGCCTCGTCACCAGCCTATGCCTCTGATTTCGCTTGCGATCTTCAGGCTCGGCTTTCGTGATGGCGGGCGTAGTTCAATGGTAGAACGGAAGCTTCCCAAGCTTCATACGAGGGTTCGATTCCCTTCGCCCGCTCCAAAACGTGTCCCACCTGTGGAAATCATTGACCTCGCTTTTGGCGAAACGGTCTGCTGCGACACGACTGTTTATCTTGCGTAGATCGAGCGTGTTGCGGTCGGGACGCATGAGTTCGCGACGGTCGTCATGTCGGCCGAGGCAAGCTTCAAGCGCGCCGACAACGCTCGCCTACACAAATGATCGGCCTGCGCTCGACATCGTCGTGAATAGGAACGGCGAATCGCAGAGGTCAAAACGGCGCCGCGCACCGAATCACTTCTTTGCCGTTTCATCTCTCGACGCGCTTTCACGATCGTTTTGGCGGTGATCGACGCCTGCCGCCGCCTGGCAAAAGCTGACCTTCAGCCCTGTGACATACGAGCAACTTGAGCGTAGGTCCTTGTTTTACAATGTAGAACCATTCCATTACGTAACGGCAGTTCTTCGACTACCGCAACGTAAAGTTAATTTTGCCGTTGCTTGGCCCATCTCCTTGAACTTACCTTTTCGGAAGAGCGCTGGCGGACAGCGGGAACGGGTTTGGGGGAACCACCATGTCGAGACAAGCGAAGGCCTCAGGACGTCTTGTACAGCCGCTTCATCGGGCTTTGAGAAAGCGAATTCTCGCTTGTCTGCGCATGGCTCACCGCGTCCTCGGCATGAAGAGGAAGCGTCTCAACCTCGGCCTCGCGCTGCCGCAAGGGGCTGGATCGCGGCGGATCGCGGTCGCAACGGCGGTCTTAGGCGCCACGCTGACCGGTACCGGCGCCGCTTACGCTCAGGGCTATCCGTTGGACGGCGGCACCGCCACCGGCATCGACACGATCGCGATCGGATCGGCGGCGACAGCCGGCGGGATAAGCTCCATCGCGATCGGCGCCAACACGAATGCCAACGGCACCGGATCTTTTGCAAGCGGGAATAACGCTACTGCAACGGGGAATGGGTCGGTTGCTATCGGCAGTGTCATAACTTCTAATTCTTCAGGGGGCACATCGAACATCGCGATTGGTGAAAATCTCACAAACGTATCGGCTGGAAATTCTACGGTGATCGGCTCTCAGATCACGAACAGATCAAACGACGTCGTTGTCCTTGGTGGCGATACCCAGGTCGACGGCAATAGCGCCGGCGTGTTTTCAGTCGTCAACAACTCGAACCTTAATTCAAATCCACTTATTAGTAATTCTGCGCGTAGTGTGGATATACTTACCGATGCTAATGGGAACACGATAAACAATTCTGCACGCTCGTATGTCCTCGATACTACCGCTTCTGCGAAAGGCGCTGTAAACTACTCTGGTGACAATCGATCGTTCATCGTCAGGACAACCTCGACCGCAGGCACAGGTATATCGACCTCAGGTATATCAAACGCAACTGATTCGGTCATCATCAACGGTGCGGGTGCTGCAACGGCGGTGACGGACGTCGTGTCAATCGGCCGCAATAGCTTGGTGTCGTCGAATACAGGTGTTGCCATCGGCACAGGTGCGATCGCCACCAACGTCGGCGATGTGGCGCTCGGTGCCGGATCGATCACGACGGCGGCGGTCCCGGTGCCTGGCGCCACCATCGCCGGCACCGCCTACGTCTTCGC
>CAZZWW010000029.1:11677-13840 GCA_964657815.1 Vulcanimicrobiota bacterium
CGCCAACGCCGCAGACGCCCTCCAACGACGTCACGCTCGTCGGCGCCACCGCCGGCACCCCCGTCGCCCTGCACAACGTCGCCGCCGGCGCCGTCACGGCGACCTCCACCGACGCCGTCAACGGCAGCCAGCTCAACGGCGTCTCCAGCAACGTCAACGCGCTCGGCACCACCACCGCCTCGACCATCGGGGGCAACAGCGTCTACACGCCCGGCGTCGGCATCACCGGCACCAGCTACGCGCTGAACGGCGCCGCCGCGCCCTTCACCACCGTCGTCGCCGGCGAGCAGGCGCTCGCCAACGGCGCTGCCGGCCCGGTCCAGTACGCAGTGCCCGGCACGCCCTCGAACGCCCTCAATCTCGTGGGCACCGGCGGCGCACCGGTCACGCTCGGCAACGTCGCCCCCGGCACGCTGTCGGCGACCTCGACGCAGGCCGTCAACGGCAGCCAGCTCTACGCCACCAACCAGACGGTCGCCGGGCTGCAGGGCGGAACGCTCGGCCTCGTCCAGCAGGATCCGGCCACCGGCGCCATCACCGTGGGCGCCGCGACCGGCGGCACCAGTGTCGACCTGACCAACAACGCCGGCGCGGCACGCACCCTGGCCGGCGTCGCCGCCGGCACGGTCGCCGCGGGCAGCACCCAGGCCGTCAACGGCGGCCAGCTGCAAGGCACCGCCGCATCCCTCGCCGCCGGTCTCGGCGGAGGCGCCGCGGTCAACCCCGACGGTACCGTCTCGGCCCCCGCCTACACGGTGGGCAATCAGACCTATGCCAACGTCGGCTCCGCGCTGGCGGCCGGCAACGCGCTCGGCGTGCAGTACACGCCCGATGCTGCCGGGGCGCCCACCGCCGCCATCGACCTGACCAAAGGCGGCACGCTCGCCCCGGTCACGGTGACCGGCCTCGCGAATGCGACGACCCCGACGGGCGCCGTCGCGCTCGGCCAGGTGCCGCTGCAATACTCGACCGCCGCGGCACCGACCACCGCCAATCCGGCGGTGCCCTCCAACGACGTCACGCTGGTCGGCGCCACCGCCGGCACCCCCGTCGCCCTCCACAACGTCGCCGCCGGCACGCTGACGGCGACCGCGACCGACGCTGTCAATGGAAGTCAGCTCTACGCGACGAACACGCAGGTTGCCGGAAACACCACCGCGATCGGAACGCTCACGAACGCGGTCAACAACGGTACGACCGGACCTGTCCAGCGCACGGGAGCTGCAAACCAGCTCGCTCTGATCGCCCCGGGCGGGTCCGCCGCCGATCCGGGTGCAGCGCAGAGCCTCACAAACGTGGCCGCCGGCGCCCTGACCGCCACCTCGACGGACGCGGTGAACGGCTCCCAGCTGTCCTCCACCAACACGCAGCTCGCAGCCACCACCGCCGGCGTGTCGGGTCTCGCCAACGTGCTTGGCGGCACCACGACCTTCAATGCCCAGACCGGAGCAGTCACCGGACCCGTCTTCAACGTCAACGGCACGACGCAGACGACGTACTACGCCGCCATCAACGCCCTCGCACAAGGTGCGAGCGGAGGCGGCATCGCCTATTTCCACGCCAATTCCAGCGGCGCGGATTCGACAGCGGGCGGGATCGACTCCGTGGCGGTCGGACCGGCTGCGACGACCGGCGCCGCCGCCACGGGCTCTCTCGCCCTCGGCGCGAACAGCTCCACGACCGGTGCCGACAGCGTCGCTCTCGGATCCAACTCCGTCGCGGGTCCGGCGAACATCGCCGGGACCGGCACGGCTGCGGCGCTGACGAATGCGAGCGGCGCCACGACCGCTATCACCTACAACACGACGGATAGGACCCTGCTGGGGCCGGTCTCCGTCGGCTCCTCGACCAGCTACCGGCAGATCCAGAACGTCGCGGACGGCCAGGCGCCGACCGACGCCGTAAACGTCCGCCAGCTGCAGGGCGGGGTGCAGACCGCGATCGACTACACCGATACGCACGCGGTAGAGTACTCGCAGAACGGCGGCGTCACGCTCGCGTCGCCCTATGCCGGCGGTCCGGTCGTAATCCACAACGTCGGGGCGGGTGCCGTCACCGCGACCTCCACCGACGCCGTCAACGGATCCCAACTTTACGGGGTCCAGCAGACCGCCCTCAACAGTGTGCAGTACGACGCGGCACCGGACGGGACCAGGAGCAACA
>CAZZWW010000029.1:13850-15895 GCA_964657815.1 Vulcanimicrobiota bacterium
CACCCTGGCTGGCGGTACCGCCAGCGCGCCGGTACGGCTGAGCAATGTCGCGCCCGGCATCGCCGGTACAGATGCGGTCAATGTCAATCAAGTAAACAATATGGCAGCCTACAACCAGACTCAGTTCAACAATCTCAACACTCAGATCAGCAACACCAATACGGCCCTGCGTGGCGGCGTAGCGGTGGCCCTCGCGGCGGCCGGACTCAGGTACGACGACCGGCCCGGCAAGGTCGCGATCTCGGCGGGTGCGTCTGGCTACGGCGGCAGTGCCGGGCTCGCATTCGGCCTAGGCGGGACGTCCGACAACGGACGGCTGCGGTACAACGCCGCCGTATCCTTCTCGCCTAACAACAGCAGGGCGGACGTCGGTGTCTTCGGAGGCGGCAGCTATACCTTCAACTAGTCTCGGTACCGCCCGAAGGAAAGTCCATGCATCGCTTGATGGTCCTGATGCTTTCGTTGTCGGCAGCAGTACTGCCGACAGCCTCGTCATGGGCGGGAGGGGCCCTCGCCACCGCGCCCATCGACTATTCGCTGTACCGGGAGGGGGAGGTGCAACGCAGCGAACGCCTCTTCGCAGGATGGCTTCTCACCTGCGACGAGATCCCGCGCCTCCGCGAGAGGTTTTGCTCACTGCGCAGCGTCGCCCGCTCCGCCGACGGGACGGTGGTCGCCGCCGTGGCGATCTCGACGGACGAACAGGGCCGACCGGCGGCGCTCGTCACGCTTCCCTTCGGCACGTCGCTGAGGAGCGGCGCGATCGTGCTCTCTGAAAGACCACGTTCAAAGCGCGACAAGCCGCGCGCGATCACACTCCGAGCGTCCCAGTGCGGCGGTCTGGGGTGTCAAGCATTCTGGTCGGTGACGAGCGACGACATCGGCGACCTGCGCGCGGGCAACGCCGTCCAGCTGACGTTCAACATGACATCGCGGCCTCCGACCTTGAGCGACGTCGCCCTGTCCGCACCCCTCAAGACAGTCACGGGAACACTGGACGCCGTCGGTTTCGCGTCCGCCTTGGAAGCATCCACCAAATAACAAGCCGGGAGGACAACCAATGCGCCTAACCATCACGCCCGCCAATCACCTCAAGAAGTCATGTGCAGTGCTCGCAACCGTGGCCATCATCGGGCTCGTCGCCCATCCCAGCCAGCAGGCCCGGGCGCAGCAAGACGGTCCGGATACGACGCAGTCCGGTACGCCCGACACAGGTACGGTCAGGAAGCCGAAAATCAAGCCGCACCTCAAGCATCCGCAGAACGTGGCCGCCGGTGTCTCCGCCGACACGGAGGCTCCGCCGGCGCCGATCAAACACGTCTGCATCATCGACAGGATGGCGATCGACCAGCGCGCCACGGTGAACGTGGCGTCCAACCGGCGATTGGCCGAACTCCGAGTCGCGGCGCAGAGTAACCTTGATGCAAACCGACAGGCGTTGGCCGATCGCATCCGGAACGTCGATCAGGACCTCACGAAGAAGCCGCAGGATCCCAGCCTCATCCAAAAACGCCACGATCTAGACGGTCAGACGAAGCAGATAGCAGCGATGGCCAACCTGTACTCGCGCGAGATCGAAGCGACGCGACAGCTGGTGAGCCATCAGATGCAGAGCAACACGACGCCACTCGTCGAAGGCATCTTCAAGGTTAATTCATGCAGCATCCTCATCGCCCGTGACGTCGTCGTGCTGAGCGGCGACGCGGTGGACATCACGCAGGCGACAATCGACGCCATGAACGAGAAGCTTCAGTTCAAGCCTTTCCAACTGGTCGATCTGACCGGCAGGAACAATTGACGTCAGAAACAAACGAGCCCGTGCTCCATCGACTGGGGTTGCCGCACGATGGCAGGACAGAACGGTCGAGCGGAAGGTCGCGCGCCGGAGGTCGGCGAACGATCGCCCCACGGTCTGTGATGTCCTACGGGACATCGCGATCGATCCAGCTTCCCGAGCCCGACGGGCGGGCGTGTCGAAGTCGGGACCCCTAGACCGCGCCCTGCTCTCTCGACGGACCGTCGAAGTCCGATCCCGAGGTGAGAAG
>CAZZWW010000030.1:0-15765 GCA_964657815.1 Vulcanimicrobiota bacterium
AGGCTGGGCTACGCCGAGGCCGATCCGACCTTCGACATCGGCGGCTTCGACACCGCCCACAAGCTCGCCATCCTGACCTCGCTCGCCTTCGGCACGATCGTCGATGCCGAGGCGGTCGGCGTCGAGGGCATCGAGACGATTACGCTCGCCGACCTCCAGGCGGCCGAAGACCTCGGTTACCGCGTCAAGCTGCTCGGCGTCGCCAAGCGCACGGCATCGGGCATCGAGCAGCGCGTGCACCCCACCATGGTCCCGAAATCCTCCGCCATCGCCCAGGTCATGGGCGTGACCAACGCCGTGGTGGTCAACGCCGACGCCGTGCGCGAGGTGACGCTGGCCGGGCCCGGCGCAGGCGGCGAAGCGACGGCTTCGGCCGTGGTGGCCGACATCGCCGACGTGGCGCGCGGCGATCGCTCGCCGCCGTTCGGCCTGCCGGCCGCCGAGATGGTGCCGCTGGAGCGCGCCTCGATCGACACCCACGAGGGCGGCTACTACGTGCGACTGGCCCTGTATGATCGCCCCGGCGCCGCCGCCGCGATCGCCATGCGCATGGCGCAAGAGGGCATCTCGCTGGAGAGCATCGTGCAGCGCTCGCGTCCCTCCGGCCGCGGCGCCGCCTCGGAGGCGCCGGTGCCGGTGACCTTCATCACCCATCCGACCCCCGAGCGCGCGATCCGCGCCGCCATCGCCGCGGTGGTCGAGGACGGCCACATCGCCGAACGACCTCAGGTCATCCGCATCGAGCGGGAATGAGACCTGCGCGGCGTGGCGCGCTAGCCACGATCAAGCTTTTCGTGAACGCGAGGGTCGGCTATAGACGACGATACGGAGAGCGAGTTTCGCAGCCCGGTCAATTCGGAGCGATCATGCGGCTTGGTCCTATCTTGGTTCCGTCGGCGATCGTGGTCGCGTTCGGGGTGATCGTGGCCGCCCAATCGGGTTGGTTCGACGGCGGCGGAGCGCAGCCGGCCTTCGTGGTCTACGCCGACCCCGCGATCCACGGCGCCCCGCCGACCTCCGATCGGATCGTACCGCGCACGACGATGCCCATCGCCTCCGCGACGAGCATCCCGGCCATCGTCGCGGAGAACGCGGGCCAGACCTCCATCGGCCGCAGCGTCGGCAGGAGCGTCGATGTCACCCCCTCGCGTTCCGCGACCTCCGCCCTGGGCAGCGGCGGCGCCAGCCTCGATGCGGACGGCGATGCCGCCTCGGCCGCCCGTCCCGTGCAGGGGGCCGCGTCGACGTCGGACCCCCTCCAGCAGGCCAGGGACGAAGCCGCCAAGGCCAAGCAGGACGTCCTCGAGGTCACGCAAGCCTCCATCGCCGCGCAGCACGCGTCGGAGGCCGAGTTCGAGCGGCAGAAGGCCGATCTCACCGACCAGATCGCGCAGATGCGCGCCAAGATCGAGGCAATTCCCGCGCAGCCGGCGGGCTCCGAAGCGGCTGCGGAGGCCAAGGCCGCCACGGCCATGGCTGAGCTGGCCGATGCGCGTCAGCGCGAGACCACGCTCCGCGCGATGTTGGCCGCCGCCCAGGCCGGCGGATCCGCCGACAGGGTCCGCAAGGAAGCGGCGGACAGGATCGCCGCGGCCGAGCGGGCGGTCGCTCAGGCGCAGGCGCAAGCCAAGGACCTCGAAAGCAAGGTGTCTGCGCTCCGGGCCGACGCCGCGACGAAACGCAACGCGGCAGATGACCTGGCCGCGGCCGATCGCGCCCGCGACGCAGCCCAGGAGCGTGCCAAAGACCTGGAAGCCAAGGTGGCCGCTCTCCAGTCCGCGTCCGCGGCAGAAAAGGCGGCGGCCGACAGGGCGATGGCGGCCGAGCGGGCCGACGCCGAGACGAAGGCGAAGATGGCGGCGAACAAGGTCGCTGCTCTCGAGGCCGAGGTCGCCGCCGACGCGGTCAAGGCGAACACGGCCGTGGCGGCCGAGCATGCGCTCGCCGACGCGCGGACGCGCGCCAAGGCGCTCGGTGACAGGGTCGGCGTGCTTCAAGCCGAGCTGGTCGCGAGCAGGTCTGCCGCGACGCTCCTCGTGGCCAAGGCCGACACCGCCGAGAGGCTCAAGGCCGATCTCGATGCGGCCGAGCAACGCGAGGACACATTGCACCGGCAGGTCGCAACCTTGCAGGTCGGCGCCGGGGAATCGGCCCGCGCCAAGGAAGCGGAGGCGTCCGCCGCGCGCAAGGTCGCCGCGCTGCAGCAGCAGCTGGAAGACTCGCGTCTCCGTGAGCAGGATCTCGGCACGAAGCTCGCCGCCCTGCAGAGCGAACGCGACACGAGATCCGCCGAGGCCAGGATGACCGAAGCCAAGGCACCCGACACAAAGGCCTTGGCGTCGCTCCAGGAGGATCTCGCGGGCGCTCGCCGGGGCCAGGACACGCTGCGACGCGAGAACGGCGTGCTGCAGCGTGAGCTGACCCAGGAACGCGCGGCCGCCAGGCTGATCAACGAGAAGCTCGCCGCGCTGCAGGTCGGCAGGGGAGAGCCGGTGCCGCCGGCGACTCTCGGTCATTCCAGGCGCGAGCGGGCGAAGGTCTCGAGCAGTGAGCACGAGCGCCTGACCCGCGAGTTCGAAGCCTTGCGGCGGGAGCAGATGCATCAGGAGGTGCAGGCGCTGAGGGTCGAGGCGGCCGGGCTCGGCCGTCCGCACAGGGGGCGGAGGCCGCAGAGCGACGCGGTGAAACAGGGCGCCCGCTTCGTGACCGTGCAGCCGGAACCGGACGCGCGGCTCACGCCGGCAGAGCGGCGCGCGGCGCGCCGCCGCGAGAGACAGCCGCGCGAGCGCGACGCGGCCGTGACGCCTCCGCCTTCGCCGGCGGAGAACCGTTTCCGCGCGCTGCGTCAGCCTTCGCCCGGCGGCGACGATGCTCAGGCGGCCATCGCCCAGGCCAGAGGCCTGATCCGTTCGGGCGACGTCGACCAGGCGCGGCAGGTGCTGCGCCAGCGCGGCGGCGCTGCCGCGACCCGCGCACTGGCCGACACCTACAATCCGCTCACCAACGCGCAGTACGGCGCGATCGGCGTCGACAGCGATGCCGACAAGGCCTCCTACCTCTACCAGCAGGCGACCCGCATTCGTTAGTCCGGAGGCGCCGAGTCGCCCTCGGTCCACGAAGAGGTCGCGTCTCAGACGTGTTCCACCGCGACGATCCCGGGAATCGCCTTCAGGGCGCCGGCGATCTGCGGCGAGATCTTGAAGCGCCCCGGCAGCTTGATCTCGCACTCGGCGCGGTCCGCCGTCATCGCGATGATCGACACTTCGCCCTCGCCCTTCTCGTGCAGGAGCGGGGCGATCGACGTGAGCGGCTCGGGCGAGCGCACGAAGATCTGCAGCCCCTTCTGCACGCGCTGCGCCGCCTCCTCCAGCACCTGAACCGAGACGATGCGGGCGCGCACGTCGTCGCCCTCGAGCTGCGCCTGGATGCCGAGCAGGAGGTTGGCGCCCTTGACCAGCAGGTCGCGGAACTGGTTCAGCCCTTCCTGGAAAAGGATCGCCTCGTACTGGCCCGACTGATCCGAGAGCTGCACGATGCCCATCTTGGAGCCGGAGCGGGTGCGGCGCTCGGCGCGGTCGAGCACGGTGGCGGCGAGCCGTCCGGCCTCGTGGCCGGCCTTCACCTGCCGGCAGAAGTCGCTCCAGCGTTGGATGCCCAACCGCTTCAGCACGCTGGCGTAGGCGTCGAG
The DNA here is from genome assembly GCA_964657815.1 of Vulcanimicrobiota bacterium. Lineage (GTDB taxonomy): Bacteria > Pseudomonadota > Alphaproteobacteria > Rhizobiales > Beijerinckiaceae > RH-AL1. Next base: position 3,689 of record CAZZWW010000030.1, read on the forward strand.
CGGGTGCCCTGAGAGGAAGAAGCCGACGGCGTTGAACTCGCGCTGCAGCCGCTCGGTGAAGGGCCAGCCCGGCACCCTGGGGAGCGCCAACGTCTCCGCCGTGTCGGCGCCGAAGAGCGCCGACTGTCCCTGCGAGCGCTCGTCGGCCCGGCGCGCCGCCACCGCCAGGATCGTCTCGATGCCGGCGTGGACGCGGGCACGGTCGGGCTCGAGCTCGTCGAACGCACCGGCGGCGCAGAGGCTCTCCAGCACGCGCTTGTTGGCGTCGCGCGGGTTGAGGCGACCGGCGAAATCGGCGAGGTCCTTGAAAGGACGGTCGCCGCGTGCGGTGACGACGCCCTGGGCCTGACCGTCCCCGACGCCCTTGATCGCGGACAGCGCATAGCGGATCGCGAGCGCGCCATCGGCGCCCGGCCCGACCTCGAAATCGGGGCAGGAGTGCAGCACCGAAGGCGGCTGCACGGCGACGCCCATGCGCCGCGCCTCGTTGGCGAACTCGCTCAACTTGTCGGTGTTGGGCTTGTCGAGCGTCATCGACGCCGCCAGGAACTCGACGGGATGGTTGGCCTTGAACCAGGCCGTCTGGTAGGCGATCAAAGCATAGGCGGCGGCGTGGCTCTTGTTGAAGCCGTAGTCGGCGAACTTGGCGAGCAGGTCGAAGATCTCGGAGGCCCGCTTCTCCTTCAGGCCGCCGGTGACGGCACCGGTGACAAAGCGGCTGCGCTGCGCGTCCATCTCCGCCTTGATCTTCTTGCCCATGGCGCGGCGCAGCATGTCGGCCTCGCCGAGCGAATAGCCCGACAGGATCTGCGCGATCTGCATCACCTGCTCCTGGTAGATGATGACGCCGTGCGTCTCCTTCAGCACCACTTCCAGCTTGGGGTCCAGATAGTCGGCATCGGCCTCGCCGAGCTTCACCGCGCAATAGTGCGGGATGTTGGCCATCGGGCCGGGCCGGTAGAGCGCGACCAGCGCGATGATGTCCTCGAAACGGTCGGCGCGCATCTCGACGAGCGCCTTGCGCATGCCGGCCGATTCCAGCTGGAACACGCCGACCGTCTCGCCGCGCCCGAGCATCTGGAAGGTATTCGCGTCGTCGAGCCGGATCTGCTCGAGGTCGACGACGATGCCCCGCTTGGCGAGCAGCTTCACGGCAGTGGCGAGCGTCGTCAGCGTCTTCAGACCGAGGAAGTCGAACTTCACCAGACCGGCCGGCTCGACCCATTTCATGTTGAACTGCGTCGCCGGCATGTCCGACTTCGGGTCGCGGTAGAGCGGCACCAGCTCGTCGAGCGGGCGATCGCCGATGACGATGCCGGCGGCATGGGTCGAGGCGTTCGAGTACAAACCTTCCAGCGTCTGCGAGATGGCGAGGAGGCGCGCGACCTTCGGCTCGGCGTCGGCGGCCTCCTGCAGGCGCGCCTCGTCGGCGATCGCCTGCTTCAAGGTCACGGGCTTGGCCGGATTCTGCGGCACGAGCTTGGCCAGCTTGTCGACCTGGCCGAGCGGCATCTCCAGCACGCGGCCGACGTTGCGCAGCACGCCGCGGGCGAGGAACGAACCGAAGGTGATGATCTGCGCCACCTTGTCGGCGCCGTAGCGGTCGCGCACGTAGCGGATCACCTCGTCGCGGCGATCCTGGCAGAAGTCGATGTCGAAATCCGGCATCGAGATGCGCTCGGGGTTGAGGAAGCGCTCGAAGAGCAGCCCGAACTGCAGGGGATCGAGATCGGTGATGGTGAGCGCGTAGGCGACCAGCGAGCCGGCGCCCGAGCCGCGGCCGGGCCCGACGGGGATGCCCTGGTCCTTGGCCCATTTGATGAAGTCGGCGACGATCAGGAAATAGCCGGGGAACTTCATGTTGGCGATGACGGTCAGTTCGAAGGCCAACCTGTCGCGGTAGACCTGTGCCTCCAGGCCCGGCGCCATCCCGCGCGCGGCAAGACGCGCCGTCAGCCCCTCTTCGGCCTGTCGCACCAGCTCGGCCGCCTCGGCTTCCGGCGATCCTTGCGCCGCGCCGGTGGTGAAGGCCGGCAGGATCGGCTTGCGCGTGCGCGGCCGGTAGGCGCAGCGCCGCGCGATCTCGATCGTCGAGGCCGTCGCCTCCGGCAGGTCGGCGAAGAGCGCGAGCATCTCCGCGCGCGTCTTGAAGCGGTGCTCGGGCGAGAGCTGCCGGCGCTCGGCCTGGCCGATCACCGCGCCTTCGGCGATGCAGATCAGCGCGTCGTGCGCCTCGTAGTCCGACAACGCGGCGAAGTAGGGCTCGTTGGTGGCCACCAGCGGCAGCCCGCGGTCATAGGCGAGCTCGATCAGCGCGCCCTCGACCTCGCGCTCCTTGGCGAGGCCGTGGCGCTGCAGCTCGACGTAGAGGCGCTGCGGGAACAGCGTCTCCAGCTTCATCAGCCGCTCCAGCGCCATCTCCGGACGGCCGTAGCCGTAGCAGCGGTCGAGCGGGCCGGCGGGGCCGCCGGAGAGCGCGATCAGCCCTCCTGTGCGGCCCTCGAGCCGGTGCAGGCCGACATGCGCCGCCTCGCCGGGCGTCGGGTCGAGGAAGGCGCGCGAGGCGAGATGCATGAGGTTCATGTAGCCGCGCTCGTCCTTGGCGAGCAGCACCAGCGGCGCGCGCCCGGCCCCGTCCTCGCCGCCGCGCGAGGCCAGCATCGAGCCGTCGCCGAAGCCGATGTCGAGCTGGATGCCGATGATCGGCTGCAGCCCGGCCTTGGCGACCTTCTCGGAGAATTCCAGCGCGCCGAAGAGGTTGTTGGTGTCGGTGATGGCCAGCGCCGGCTGTGCGTCGGCGGCGGCGAAGGTGATCAGCTTGCCGACCGCCATCGCGCCTTCGCGCAAGGAGTAGGACGAGTGCACGTGGAGATGCACGAAGCCGGGGGCGGTGGACGGCGGCGCGGCGCCGGCGCTTTCGCCGGACGCGACGGGGCGCGCTTCGCCGGCTCGCCCGCGGGGAACCTCGACACCGTGCTTCATGCTCATCGCGGCAATCTAACACCGCGGGCGCCGCGACACAGGCCGTCGCCGCGAGTTATCCGAAGCCTCGGACGACCCGTCGCGGCTCGACAGCGGCGAGCGGCGTGGCTATGCGGTCCTGAGAGCACGCTCCTCATGTCCAGCGCCTATGAGATCGAGGAAATGATGCGGCGCGGCGCCGGACGACCGGCTCCCGAGGCCGTGGCCCTGCTCTATCGCGAGGCTTTTGCACGATTTGGCGTGCGGTCTCTCTGGAGCCGACGCCCTTGTGCGGCACCGACGATCGCGCAGGCTCTGGTGGTCGCCCAGAGCCTGCGGCGGGAAGGAGACATGCAGACGCGTCCGCTTGCGAAGCAAATCGAGGATGCCTGCCGTGCCGCTCTCTAGGCTGCAGGGCCTGATCCCCAGGACCTTGGCGGCGCATCGCGATCCGGAAAGCTGCGTGGCCCGCGGCACGGTGCTGAACCGCTCGGGTCCCCGCATCTCGCAGGACATCGACATCTTCCACGATCGCGAGGCAGCCGTGGCGCAGGCGGCGGCGCGCGACGTCGACACACTCGAGATGGCTGGCTTCGGGGTCGAATGGCTCCGCCGGGAACCGGGACTGCATGCCGCAATCATCCGAGGCGACGAGGACGCGACGCGCCTCGAATGGGCACGCGACAGCGACTTCCGGCACTTCGCTGCGATTCCCGACGCGCTGTTCGGCTATCGCCTGCACCTCCTCGATCTCGCGACCAACAAGGCCCTCGCCGCCGCCGGCCGTCGAGAGCCGCGCGACGTCCTCGATCTCCTCCACGTTCACGAGCGTCACCTGCCGCTCGGCGCCGTCGTCTGGGCGGCCGTCGCAAAAGATCCGGGTTTCACTCCGGAGAGCTTGATCGGAGAGATCCGTCGCAACGCACGATATCGAGCCGACGACTACGCCGACCTGCAGAGCGACGTTCCAATCGACGCGAGTGACGTCAGTCAGCGGTTGAGGGCGGCGTTGAAAGACGCCGAGACCTTCGTCTCCGCCATGCCCAGCGGCCAGGAGGGATTGGCCTATCTCGACGAGGGGCGCGTCGTGCAACCCGAACCCGACCGACTCGCACGCTACCGCGCGCTGGCCGGTCGCCGCGGTGGCCATTGGCCCTCGTCGCCCGACATTGCCGGCGCGATGCTGGAGCCGTAGGAACGAGGGCCGTTCGCGCAGATGCGCCTCAGTCGCGCGGTCGCTCCGCCCGCACGCCCTGATCCCGCACGTCGTCTCCCCGCTGGTCGTCCGGCACCGCGCCTTGCGACTCCGGCGAGTGCCACCGCGCCGCCGGGCGCGGGGCATAGGCGGCATCGTCCGTACTCTCGCCTTTGATCACCTGCGCCTGTGCCGCGCCGAGTAGGCCGGCGGTGAGCAGGACCGAAATTGCCACTCGCATGACGTCACCTTCGCGCAGAAGACCTCTGCGGAGCGCAGCCTAGCAGGTCGCCTCGCCATGTCGACGGATGGCTGATGCTCACGCCGCTTCGAGCGCGTCCGCGATGACCTCGCTGCCCTGTCCGGTCATGTCCTTGTGCAGCTCCTTCAGGAGCTTGCCCTCGAAGGCCTTGTGGTAGTGCTTGCGCAGCTCGCCGAGCATCTTGGCCGGTGCGATCACCACGGCGTGCTCGAACTCGTTGCGCTGCGCGGCCTTGTTCAGGAGCTCGGCGACGGCGGCGGCGTGCATGTCCTGCGCGTCCTGTCCCTCGTCGGGGTTGGAGGCGCTGCTCTTGTGGCGCGAGCCGGCACTGTGGTTCGAGCCCGCGACGTGCGGCTGTCCCGCCGCCTTGAGCGTCGGACGGTCCTCGTTGCCGGCGGTGCGGAACAGGTGCAGCTTCTCGCCGTCGGCGACCGCGACCAGGGTATCGTTGGGAAGGCGCATGGGATTCTCTCGTTTGAGAGGTGCAAATCCGCCGCCGCCGCCAAGGTTCAGGCCGGCCCCGTTCAGATCAGCGCGTGCATCTGCGCGACGGCGGAGAAGAACAGCGTGCCGCCGACGATCAGCACGCAGAGTGCGGCGAGGAGCTCGACGACCCGGCCGACGATCGCCGCGCGGTGCGTCGCCGTGCCGGAGATGCGCTGCGCCAGCCCTTTGGCGTAGACGGCGGCGCAGGCGAGGCCTCCGGTCGTCGTCGCCGTGCCGAGCGCCATGGCGAAGGCGGCACCGACGCCGACGGCGAAGATGCCCTGCGACAGGGCGAAGACCAGCACCAGGATGGCGCCCGAGCACGGCCGCGCCCCCGCCGTCACCACGGCGAGCGCCGCGGCGCGCGCGTCGAAGCGGCGCGACGCGAGCGTGCGCGGGTCGGGCATGTGGATGCAGTCGCAATCGAGGCCGTGGACATGCGGCACGCTGCCGTCGTCGGCGAGGAAGCGGCTGTGCGTCCCCGCGCTGCGCGCCAGCGCCTCGACCTCCTCGGGGTGCCCGGCGAAGGCCATGGAGGAGAACGCCGGTTCCGGCCAGAACGAGGCGATCAGCGCCCAGCCCTTGCGCCAGCACAGGAAGACCCCGAGCACCAGGATGCAGAGGTAGCTGAAGAACTCGATCGTCCGTGCCGCCGCCGTCATCTTCGGGGCCGTGGCATGGAACACGAAGGCTGCGATGCCGACGATGCCCGTCGCCACGCTGGCCTGGAGCAGCGCCGCGAGCAGCGCGATGACGAGGCCGCGCCGCAGCGCCACCTCGTTCGAGACCATGTAGGAGGCGATCACCGCCTTGCCGTGGCCGGGACCTGCGGCGTGGAAGACGCCGTAGGCGAACGACAGGGCAACCAGCGTGGCCGCGCCGGCGAAGCCCGCGCGCGTGGCCCGGACCGCGCCGGTGAGGGCCTGGTAGAAGCCGCTTTCCTCCCCGATCAGCCAGGCACCGAAGCCGCTCTGCGGCCCGACGGCTCCCTCGTCGGCGCCGACGGCGAAGGGATGGTGCAGGCCCTGGGCCGACGCGACGGCGGCGTAGCCACCGAGCGCGACCGCCAGCACCACCAGGCGGAAGGACGCCCTGCTCACGGGCAGGCCACGATGACTCGGCTCGCCATCTTCAGCGAGAAATCGTCCGACGGCGTCAGCCCGGTGTCGAAGCTCTTGGCGAGCTTCTGGCCGTCGGCGACGATCAGAGGGTTGGCGCCGAGCACGCTCTTCGAGCAGCCGGCCGGCGCCCCATCCAGCTCGAGCGGATCCTGAGCCGCCAGCTCGAAGTCGACGAAATAGGTCGGATCGTAGATCTGCACGCTCATGGCCCGCCCGGTCTTCGTCGGCTCGGCCAGCGGCAAGGTGAAATGCAGCACCACGCGCTTGTCCGGCCGCTCCTCGAGCGAATAGTCGGTGGGCGCGCCGAACTTGACCTTCTGGCCGGCGGCCTTGGCGTAGGTGAAATAGTCGTATTCCTTGAGATCGTCGACGTTCGACTTGGCGAGCGTGGAGAGTTGCGCGGGCGTGGCGAGCTTGCCGTCCTTCTCCAGCCCCTGCACCGCAAAGGCCGAGTACATCTCGTCGAACACCCAGTCGTTGCGGATGGCGTCGACCTTGCCGTCCGCACCGAACAGCACCTTCGCGCGCGCCTCTACCCAGACGTGGGGATGGGCCAGCGCCGGCCCGGCCGCCAACGATGCCGCCATGGTCCCGATTCCCAGCGCCTTCCTCGGGCAGAGCCTCATCGCGTCCGCGTCCCTTGCCATTCTCCTTCCGCTCTATGGCGAAGTCGTCGGGCCAAAGCGAGGCAGGCGCGTCCTTCGGACCCGGCGCCCGCGATTGCCCAAGCGATCGGCGAGGGCTATCACGAGGCCTCGTCGCGCCCCGCAAGCATTGCAGGCTTCATGACAGGTGCACGTTTCGCCGGCGACGCCGACACTCCCCCGGCTTCATGCGCCGAACCGACGGTCGCCGGGACCGTGACGCGCGTGCCGCCGACGTTGCTGCGTCAGACGCTGGCCTACCTGCCGGCGCAGCTCGTCGGCCCGCTCGCGCAGGCCGTGGCGGCCCTGGTCTGGACGCATTGGCTCGCGCCCGCGCCCTACGGGATCCTCACGTTCCTGATCGCCGGGCAGGAGCTGGTCTTCCTCGCCTCTTTGTCGTGGTGGACCCAGTACACGATGCGCTACCTCGGCGGCCTCGACGCGGCCGAGCGCGAAGCCTTCGCGCGGAGCGAGGCGCCGGTGGTCGCCATCGGCTTCCTCGCCCAGGTCGCCGGCACGTGGCTCGTCCTCCTGCTGCTCGGCCAGCCGGTGACCTCCGGGCTGGCGGTCGCCGCGACCGCCTACATCGCGACGCGCTCGCTGCTGATGCACCTGGGCGAACGCGCCCGCGCCCAGGGTCGGATCGCGATCTACACGTTCGGCCAGTTCGCGAGTTCGGTGGTCGGCTTCGTGTTCGCGCTCGCGCTGGTGGCGACGGTGGCGGCGACACCGACCTTCGTCCTTTGGGGGTTCTCCGTCGCGCAGCTCGCCGGCATCCTCGTGATGTGGCGGGCGCTCGGCATGTCCGTCGGCGGCCGGGCGCCGCGCGGCGCGCTGCTCGCCGCCGCGATGCGCTACGGCGGTCCCCTGCTCGTGGCCGGCGGCTTCGCCTGGGTCGCCCAGAACGGCATCCGCGTGGTCGTGGGGGACGGCGCCGGCGCCGCGGCGCTGGGCCTGATCGCGGTCGGATGGGGCCTGGGGCAGCGCCTCGCCACGACACTGGCGATGCTGGTCGTCGCCGCCTCGTTTCCGCGCGCCGTGCAGAGCCTGCACGGCGGCTCCAAGGCCGACGCCTACCGCCAGCTCGCCGAAGGCGGCGTGATGCTGATGGGCCTGACGGTGCCGGCCTCCGTCGGGCTCTGCTTCCTCGCGCAGCCGTTCGCCGAGATCTTCGTCGCAGCCCCGTTCCGCGAGGCGACGATCGCCGTGCTGCCCTATGCCGCCGCCGCCGGCGCGATCCGCAACATCCGCATCCACGTCGCCGATCCCGTATTCCTCCTCACAGAGCAGCCGCGCTTCAACACTGCGATGAACGCCGCCGACTCGATCGTCATGGTGGCCGGCTGCTTCTTCGGTCTTCTTTTCGGCGGTCTCGTCGGGGCCGCCGCCGGCTCGCTGGTCGCGACGTGCCTCAGCACGATCGGCGGCTTCGTCCTCGCCGCTCGCGCCGCGGGCTTCCGCTTCCCCTGGGCGCCCGCGTTGCGCATCGCCGCGGCCAGCGCGATCATGGCCCTGGCGCTCTACGCTGCCGCGCACTGGTCGCTCGCCCCCGCCGCGAGGCTCGTCGCCGAAGTCGCGCTCGGCGTCTCGATCTACGCCGCGGCGCTCGCCGCCTTGTTCCCGGCGATGGTGCGCGCACTCCTCGGCAGTCCGTTTCGCGAATCCCGCGGCTCGGGTCTCGTGTAGGGCCCGTCGAGCGTTGCGCTGGCGTGGCCGCCTCAGAGACTCGCGAGACGGAAGCATGTCCCGGACACACGTCTTTCCGGGGCGCCCGAGCGAACCCGGAAGGACGAGGGATCGACGCTCTACGCCCCCAGCTTGGCCATCAGCGCCTCGGAGAGCTCGAAGTTGGCGTAAACGGTCTGCACGTCGTCGTTCTCCTCGAGCGTGTCGACCAGCTTGAGGATCTTCTCGGCGGCCTCGTCGTCGACGGGGACGGTGTTCTGCGGCTTCCACACGAGCTTGGCCTGGCGCGGCTCGCCGAAGCGGCCTTCCAGCGTCTGCGCCACCTCGCGCAGGCCCTCGAGCGAGGTCGTGACCTCGTGGTTCTCCTCGCCGGTGAAGACGTCGTCGGCGCCGGCGTCGATCGCCGCCTCCATCATCTGGTCCTCGGTGGCCGCCTTCTTGTCGAACTCGATGAGGCCGACGTGGTCGAACATGAAGGACACCGCGCCGGTCTCGGCAAGCGCGCCGCCGGCCTTGGTGAAGTAGGAGCGGATCTCGCCGGCGGTGCGGTTGCGGTTGTCGGTCAGGGCCTCGATGATCACGGCGACGCCGCCGGGCGCGTAGCCCTCGTAGCGCACCTCGTCGTAGTTCTCGGCATCGGCGCCCGAGGCCTTCTTGATGGCGCGCTCGATGTTGTCCTTGGGCATGTTCTCGCTTCGCGCCTCGATCACGGCGGCGCGCAGGCGCGCGTTCATCGCCGGATCGGGCAGCCCCATCTTGGCGGCCACCGTGATCTCGCGCGCGAGCTTGGAGAAGAGCTTGGAGCGGATCGCATCCTGCTTGCCCTTCTTGTGCATGATGTTCTTGAACTGACTATGCCCGGCCATGCCCGTTCTTTGCCTGCTCGCCCTGGATGAGGCGCGTGTTCTAAGCGGCCGGGCGCGCGAAGGGAAGCTTGCGCGAGGGTCGAGCAACCCGGGCGCCATGCCGCCGACCGGCGGATGCGGAAAGGGCCCGCCTTTCGGCGAGCCCTCCGATCGATTGGCCCTCGCGTGCGACGCGAACGCCGACAGCTTAGTTGCGGTCGGAATAACCGCCCGCGTTGCCGCCCGTCGCGGTGCTGCGCATGTCGCGGCTGGCGCCGGCCGATCCGACATGGCGATGGTTCTGGTGGGTCATCATGTAATGATGGGCGCCGTGGTGGTGGGGATGCATGTAGCTGCTGCGTCCCATCTGCAGGGTCTCGGCCTGCACCGGGACCGCGAAGAGGCCGCCGGCGACGAGGGCCGTCGACACGAGAAGAGTCTTGAGCATCATATTTCCTTCGTAGAGCCTCGCTCCGAACGAGAGAGGGCTTGGCGGCGCAACGCACGCAGTTTGGCTTCGTTCAAGCGCGTTGCGTGACGTATGATTGCCGACGTCGCGATCGGTTCCGCGGGCCGCCTTCGTCACGGGCGCAGCAGGCCGCAGGCCAGCGTCTCCGGGTGGCAGGTGCCGTCGGCATCGCGTTGCGCCACGCAGAGCGTGCCGTCGGCGAGGTCGTAGCGGGCGAGGTCGGGGCCGACGACGGCCTTGATGCACAGCGCCGGCACCGGAGGCGAGATCATGAACTTGGTCGAGAGCGCCACGGCGTAGCCCTTGCGCGGCGCGTCGAAGCGGCGGATCGCCTCGCTGTCCGTCGAGGCGGTATGCCCGTCGTGGTGGACGGTCACCGTCGCCCTGCCCTGCTCCGCGCCGGGCGCGAAGATCAGGGCCAGCGAGTAGCCGTAGGGCACGCCGCCCACCTTGTAGCCGAAGTCGACGGCCAGCGAGCCGGGGGTCCCGTTGCGCAGCACGGGGCCGGCCGGGCGGTCCTTCGGCTCGAAGCCGGTCGCGCCCGGCACCGGCGTCAGCAGGGCGAAGCCCTCGGGCGTGCTGCCCGTGCCGCGCCCCCCCACGCGCCAGACCACAAGGCCGCCGACGATGAGGATCGCGACGAGGGCGACGAGGGCGACGGTCTTGAGGCTTCGTGACATGCAGGTCTCCGCGCGGCCGCGGAGCCGTGGCCGCCGACGGCGATTTGGTCGAGCGCTGTGGTGAAGTCATGGCGCGGGGCGGCCCGCTTTGTTGGTTAAGAAGCTCGTGCCACACTCGCGCGAGATGACCTCCAGTCCGCGACGCCCGAGCTTCCGCGAGATCGCGACCGACCGCACGCTGGCGCTGATGATGGCGCTCGCCTTCGGCACCGGGCTGCCGTTCCTGCTGGTCTTCTCCACGCAATCGGCGCGGCTGACCGAGGCCCATGTGCCGATCGAGTCGATCGGGCTGATCTCCTGGGTGGCGTTGTGCTACTCGCTCAAGTTCCTATGGTCTCCCCTGATCGACCGGGTCGACGTGCCGGTGCTCGCCCGCATCCTCGGCCGGCGCCGCGCCTGGCTGCTGACGGCGCAATGCGGCGTCATCGTCGGCCTCTTCGGCCTCGCCATCGGCGACCCGGAACGTTCGCTGGGCTTCATCATCGCCTGCTCCGCCTTCACCGCCTTCTTCGGCGCGACGCAGGACATCGTCGTCGACGGCTGGCGCATCGACGCCGCGCCGATCGAGCGCCAGGGCATCATGGCGGCCACCTACCAGCTCGGCTATCGCCTCGCCCTGCTCTCGGCCGGCGCCGGAGCCTTCTACATCGCGCAGTTCGCCGGCTGGCGGCCCGCCTACGCCTGCATGGCGGTGCTGATGCTGGTCGGCGTCGTCGCCGGCATCCTCTCGCCGCGTCTGCCCGAGCGCGACACCTCGGCCGAGCGCCGCGGCTTCTCGCTGGGCACCAGCTTCGTCGAGCCCCTGACCGACCTCGGCCGGCGGTTCGGCTGGTGGCTCGCCGCGATGCTGCTGCTGGTCGCTTTGTACCGCCTGCCCGACTTCCTCACCGGCGTGATGGCCAATCCGCTCTACATCACGCTGGGCTTCCAGAAGGCCGAGATCGCCACCGTCACCAAGGTCTGGGGCATCTGGATCGGCATCGGCGGCGCCTTCGCCGGCGGGATCGCCATCGCCCGGCTCGGGCTGATGCCGAGCCTGCTGATCGGCGGCATCGCCGCCTCGGCCTCGCACCTCTGCCTGGCGCTGCTCGCGGCCAAGGGGATGCGGCTCGATCTCCTCGCGCTCTCGGTCAGCGTCGAGAGCTTCGCCGGCTCCTTCGCCGGCACCGCGCTCATCGCCTACATGTCCTCGCTCGTCTCGCCGTCGATGGCGGCGAGCCAGTACGCGCTGCTCTCCTCGCTCTACGCGCTGCCCGGCAAGATCATCGGCGGCCTCTCCGGCTTCGCCGTAGCCGCCTGGGGCTTTCCCGCCTTCTTCGCCTCGACCTCGACCATCGGCATCCCCGTCGCGATCCTGTGCCTCGCGGTGTGGGCGCACCAGCGACGGCAGGCCGGCCGCGACACGGCCGCGATCGGCCAAACGCGGCTCGCGCGAGGCGGCTGAAGCCCAGGCCATCTCCCGCGAGCGGGAGACGGAAGTGCCCGCGCCGGACGCAGTTCGGGCTCGGCATGCGCGCATTGGCGATCAAAACCGATCCATCGTCAACGGGGGTGGGCCATGCCTCCGTGCAAGGTTTCACAGGGAAACGTTGTCCGATTGGGGAAAAAGATTCTACGTAACCGCTTCGTGGACGGCCGCGCCAGCCTGGGTGGGTTCCGTCATTGCGATCCGGAGGCGAAGCAACCCAGGGGCGGCGAGAGCAATGCCCGGTAGCCCTTGGGTTGCTT
>CAZZWW010000031.1:0-15626 GCA_964657815.1 Vulcanimicrobiota bacterium
CGTCGGGCAGATCGCGCTCGCCCGCACCTGGGCGGAGGCGCTCGGCGCCCTCGGCCTCACCGCAGGGCAGATCCTCGTCACCTTCGCCGACACCGAGGAGCGCCGGCGCTACCTCAACGCGCGCGCCACCATCGCGCGGCTGCTGGCGATGAAGGCCGTGCCGGTGCTGAACGAGAACGACAGCGTCGCCACCGCCGAGATCCGCTTCGGCGACAACGACCGGCTCGCCGCCCGCATCGCCACCATGGCCTCGGCCGACCTCCTGGTACTGCTCTCGGACGTCGCCGGGCTCTACACCGCGCCACCCGCGATCGTGCCGGGCGCGGCGCTCATACCCGTGGTGCCGCGCATCACCGCCGAGATCGAGGCCATGGCCGGCGGCCCGGCCTCGCTGCTCTCGCGCGGCGGCATGCGCACCAAGATCGAGGCCGCCAAGATCGCCACCACCGGCGGCACCACCATGCTGATCGCCGATGGGCGCATCGACCATCCCGTCGGGCGGCTCGCGGACGGCGGCTCCTGCACCTGGTTCCTCTCGCCGTCGAACCCGGTGACGGCGCGCAAGAAATGGATCGCCGGCCAGGTCGAGCCGCGCGGCACGCTCTGGATCGACGCCGGCGCGGCGCGCGCCCTGGCCGCCGGCAACTCGCTGCTGCCGGCCGGCGTCCGGCGCATCGAGGGCGCCTTCAAGCGCGGCGACTGCGTGCTGATCCGGGCCGAGGGCGGCGAGATCGGTCGTGGCTTGGTGGCCTATTCCGCCGACAAGACCGAATTGATCATCGGACGCCGCTCCGGCGAGATCGAGGCGGTCCTCGGCATGCCGGGCCGGGCCGAGCTCATCCATCGCGACGACATGGTCCTGGCGGGCGACCGCGACACGCCGGCGTAGCGCCTCAGCCCGGCGGTCGCGTCGCGAGCCATGCCTTGACCTTGTCGAACGCGCCGGGCGCCAGCAGCACGACATGGCCGAGGTTCGGCAGCAGATCGAACGTCTTGGGCTCGTTCGCGTGATCGTACAGCTTGCGGGCTGAACTCAAGGGAATCACCGTGTCTGCGCCCCCATGCAGGAAGAGCTTCGGGGCGGTCACGGCGCCGATGCGCCTCCAGGATTCGTAGCTGTCCATCATCAGCAGGCGTACTGGAAACATCGGGTACTGCGAGGCGGCGACGTCGGAGGCGGACGAGAACGCGCTGTCGAGCACCAAAGCATGCTCCGGATGCTTGGCGGCCACCGCGACCGCCACTGCGCTTCCGAGCGATTCGCCGATGAGCACGATGCGCGCGGCGGCGACGCCCTCGGCGACGATCTTGGCGTAGGCCGTCTCGCCGTCGATCAGAAGGCCGGCCTCCGACGGCGATCCGCTGGAGCCGCCGTATCCGCGGTAGTCGATCGCGAGGAGACCTGATCCGTCCGCGACCATCTCACGGAACAGGATCGCACGGTCCGACAGGTTGCCGCCGTTTCCGTGGAAGTACAGGTAGACGAGGTGCCCCGCCTGCGCCGGCTGGTACCAGGCGACGATCTGCTGGTCGTCCGGAGTGGCGAGCTTGAGCGTTTGTACCCCGGTGAGCCCCCAAGCCTCCGCGCTCCCCCGCGACGGCACGGGAAAATACATCATCTTGCGTTGCCAGATCACCAGCACGAGCAGCGCAACGCAATATCCCGCGATGCAGAACGCCAGCAGGCGTGGACCCCATCTCAGCGCCACATCGTCCCCTTCGCAGCAGGCTTGCCACAGCATGACGGCGCAGCGCCGGAAGCCAAGCCTGTTGTAGGTGGCTTTGATCAGGCGTTGGGGTACAAGACGCCACCTGCGGAGCCTAGCCTTGGCCGACGAACTCCTCCTCTATTCCCATCCGATGTCGCGCGGACGAATCGCGCGCTGGATGCTCGAGGAGGTCGGCAAGCCTTATCGCGTCGAGATGCTGGATTTCGGCACGACGATGAAGGCGCGGGAGTTCCTGGCGATCAACCCGATGGGCAAGGTGCCGGCGTTGCGCCACGGCGACGTGGTGGTGACCGAAGGCGCGGCGATCTGCGCCTACCTCGCCGACACATTCCCGGATGCGGGGCTGGCGCCCGCGGCAGGTCATCGTGGCGCCTACTACCGCTGGATGTTCTTCGGCGCCGGCCCGCTCGAGGCGGCCGCCACCAACAAGGCGCTGAAGGTCGAGGTGCCACCGGAGCGCCGCGGCATGGCCGGCTACGGCACCATGGACGACGTGCTCGCGACGCTGGAGCAAACCCTGACCGCGAGCGAGCACATCGCCGGCGATGCGTTCACCGCCGCCGACGTGGTGGTCGGCGCGCAGATCGGGTGGGGCATGAAGTTCGGGACGATCCCGACGCGTCCGGCCTTCGTGGCCTATTGGGAGCGCCTCGCCGAACGCCCCGCCGCCGTGCGAGCGCGCGCGATCGACGACGCCCTGCTGCCGGCCGACAAGCGGATGGGACTGTAGCTGCCCTTGACCGCCATCATCGACGTCCATGGCCTCACCAAGACCTACAAGTCCGGCTTCCAGGCGCTGAAGGGCGTCGACCTCGCCATCGGCAAGGGCGAGATTTTCGCCCTGCTCGGTCCCAACGGCGCCGGCAAGACCACGCTGATCTCGATCGTCTGCGGCATCGTCAAGGCCAGCGCCGGCCGCGTCACCGTCGACGGCGCCGACGTGGTGCGCGACTATCGCAAGGCTCGTTCGGTGATCGGCCTGGTGCCGCAGGAGCTGATGCTCGACGTCTTCGAAACGGTCGAGGCCACCGTCGCCTATTCGCGCGGCTTGTTCGGCAAACCGCGCGACCCTGCACGCGTCGAGGCCGTGCTGCGCAGCCTGTCGTTGTGGGACAAGCGCAAGTCCAACCTCATGGCGCTCTCGGGCGGCATGAAGCGCCGCGTGATGATCGCCAAGGCGCTGGCCCACGATCCGACGATCCTGTTCCTCGACGAGCCGACCGCCGGCGTCGACGTCGACCTGCGCCGGGACATGTGGGCGCTGGTTCGCCGCCTTCGCGACGACGGCGTCACCGTGATCCTCACCACCCATTATATCGAGGAGGCGGAGGAGATGGCCGACCGTGTCGGCGTGATCGACAAGGGCCAGCTCGTCATCGTCGAGGAGAAGAATGCGCTGATCGCCCGGCTTGGCCGCAAGCGCCTCATCATCGACGTGCGTGACCCGCTCGCGGCCGTGCCGGCGACATTGGAAGGGCTCGATGTCGAGCTCGGCGACGAGGGCCGTCGGCTGACCTATTCCTTCGACGCGCGCCGGGAGGAGAACGGCATCGCCGACCTGATGCACCGGCTCGCATCGGCCGGGATCGAGGTCCGCGACCTCGCCACACGGCAGACGACCCTGGAGGAGATTTTCGTCGGCCTCGTCGGTCGTGCCACGACGGAGACCGTCTCGTGAACTGGCGCGGCTTCTACGCGATCTATCGATACGAGATGATGCGCTGGTTCCGCACCGTGGCACAGAGCGTCATCGCGCCCGTGGTCTCGACCTCGCTCTATTTCGTCGTGTTCGGCTCGGCGATCGGCAGCCACATGAACGCGATCGATGGCGTACCCTACGCCGCCTTTCTGGTGCCGGGCCTCGCGATGCTGTCGATCCTGACCCAGAGCGTCTCCAATGCCGCCTTCGGCATCTACTTCACGAAGTGGTCGGGCACGATCTTCGAACTGCTCTCGGCGCCGGTGTCGTGGGCCGAGGCCGCCTGCGGCTACGTCGGCGCTGCCGCCACTAAGTCGATCATCCTGGGCGCCATCATCATCCTGACAGCCCGGCTGTTCGTCTCGTTTTCGATCGTGCACCCGGTCTGGATGTTGGCCTTCCTGCTGCTGACGGCCATCACCTTCAGCCTGCTCGGCTTCATCATCGGCATCTGGGCGAAGAATTTCGAGCAGCTGCAGATCGTGCCGCTTCTGGTGATCACGCCGCTGACCTTCCTCGGCGGCAGCTTCTACTCCGTGACGATGCTGCCGCCGTTCTGGCAGCACGTCTCGATGGTCAACCCGGTGCTCTACCTGCTCAGCGGCTTTCGCTGGAGCTTCTACGGCAGCGCCGACGTCGGCGTCGGCATGAGCCTGGCCATGACGCTGGTATTTCTCGCGCTCTGCCTCGCCACGGTCTGGTGGATCTTCCGCACCGGCTACAAGCTGAAGAACTAGAGGGCGAGAACAAGAAGGGCGCCGGCTCCCGCCGACGCCTCCAATCTCGCGGAAAGATGCGAGCCGCTCAGGCGGCTTCGCCGATTCCAGCCTCTTCCCCGTCCTCGGCGTCGTCGCCCTCGGCCTCGTCGGCCTTGCCGCGCCGCGGCCCCTTCTGGAGCTGATCGTCGATGATCTTCAACGCCTCGGTGTCGGTCAGCTTCTGGACCACGCCGATCTCGCGCGCCATACGGTCCAGCGCCGCCTCGTAGAGCTGGCGTTCGGAGTAGGACTGCTCCGGTTGTGCATCGGATCGGTAAAGATCGCGGACCACCTCGGCGATGGCGATCAGGTCGCCCGAGTTGATCTTCGCCTCGTATTCCTGGGCTCGTCGCGACCACATGGTCCGCTTGACCCTCGCGCGACCGGTAAGCGTATCGAGCGCACGCTTCATCACCGGCGGTTCGGCGAGCTTGCGCATGCCGACGCTGGAAATCTTGGGCAGCGGTACCTTCAAGATCATCTTGTCTTTGACGAAGGAAATCACGAAGAGCTCGAGCTTGTAGCCGGCGACCTCCTGCGACTCGACCGCCGTGATCTGACCGACACCGTGCGCCGGATAGACGATGAATTCGCCGGTCTTGAAGGTCTGGCCCTTGGCGGACGGCGCGGGGCGCGCCTTCATCGCAGCCGGCCCGCGCTGGATCATCGAGAAAGGCCGCTGCGGTATCGTCGGCGCAGGCGCCACGGCCGATGGTGCGGCAGGCGCAGAAGCAACAGCGGCGACCGGTGCCACGTCGTCGAGGGTCGTCTTGCCAACCTTGTTGTCCGACACTGATACCGTACCTTTCGACGCATCGCTGCTGTTGGGGGAAGGCGCAGGCGTTGTCGCCGGTGCCATCTTCCTGCGCGCCGCGACGAACGCCGCCGCGGCCTTCCGGGATGCCGCGGGATCGATCCGCTGCGGATCGGCGACCCTGGCCGTCGTCTTCCCCGAATCTGCGACCGTAGCCGGGGCAGGCGAAGCCGCCCGCTTTTCAGATGTCTTCGGAGCAGCGGAAGCCGCACCCGATGACGCCGACGGTTTACGCTTGGCTTCGCTGGCCCCCGCCTTTAAAGGATCACGAGCGGCGCGAATGGTCGTCGATGCCTTTCGCACGGAACCCTTCGAGGGAGTTTCGGTGATCTTGGCATCGTTGGTATCGCCTGTGGCAGACCGGGTCTTTGTCGGCATCGGTCGAACCGCTCCTTTCTGGCACGCGCTGAACGCGCGAGCGCCTCTCGACGTCCGCGAGCGGATTCGATCAGGCATTTGGCCGCAGAGATTGCGGCAGATCCAGGTTGTCAGACCGATCGGAGAATGTTTTCCGCCCAAGCGAGCTTGGGACGGCGACAAACGACGGCAGGATCTTCGAACTGTTAACGTTCACCTACCACACGAAAGCCAGAAAATCAATGAAACCGGGAGCTTGTTCGCCTACGCGCAAACCTTCTGGTTAACAATCACATCGCCGATCGCATAAATTCGGTCGCAGGCTCAGTCACCCTCGCCTGGATTGGCGGAGAAGTCGGCGAGCTTGCCTTCCTTGCCGTCCATCTCCTTGGCATCCGGCAACGGGTCGCGCTTCTTGGTGAGATTGGGCCAGCTCTTGGCCATGTCCGCATTGAGCTTGAGCCAGGAATCCAGACCCTTGCCGGTATCGGGCTTGATCGCCTCGGCCGGGCACTCCGGCTCGCACACGCCGCAATCGATGCATTCGTCGGGATGGATGACGAGCATGTTCTCGCCTTCGTAGAAGCAATCCACTGGGCAGACCTCGACGCAGTCGGTGTATTTGCACTTGATGCAGTTCTCGACGACGACGTAGGTCATGTCCGCTCCCCGACGGCGTTGCGATCGCCGCCCTCGCCCCTTTTGAGAGGCCGCTGCGTAGTCGCTTCAAGACGGCAAGGCAAGCGTTTGCCGGCTGCTCAAGCTGCAGTGTCGCCGCAGGTCGCGGCGAGATCCTCGAAAAGCAGCGACGCCTCGTTGAAAGGCCCGCGTCTCTCCCCGTCCGCGAGAACCCGCAATACTCTCACCTGGCGTTCCAATGCGACGGTCAGCACGTCACCTGTGTGCAGCGCCTTCGCGGCATTGCCCGAACGCACGCCATTGACGCGAACGTGCCCCGCCTCCACCAGCTTCGCGGCGAGGGAACGAGTCTTCACGACGCGAGCGAAACAGAGCCATTTGTCGATGCGCTGCATCGAAGCGAGAGCCTCCAGACTTCTACGGCTTGACGGAAAGATCGCAGCACATCGGCGCTTGTCAACGTCGCCAGAAGGCACGCCATCGTCCCTTTGCCCATGCGCGCAACGCACGGCGGCAACGTTCCAGGTGGACGGCTCGCCGAAAGCCTGTCCCTGGCTTGGACCGAAGCGCGATGGCGAGGTCGACGAACGGCGTGCGGTCGGGCCAGAGGCGCCCGATCATCGGATGATCGGCGATCGCGCAGGAATCGGTCAGGGAAACCGTCGGGTCGCCATGCTGCCTGCGCATCAGGTCCGCCGCGAACTGGACGCCGGGCGAGAACGCGGCGAAGCGTTCGTCGTAGGCTGTCTTCCACCAACACGCCCTGCCCCGGACCGTCATCACGATACCCATCGCGACAGGCTCGGCATCGAGCAGGAGCGTGTCGATCCGGCACAACCCGTTCTCGGCCATTCGCCGCATCGCCGCGCGGACGAACGCGGCTCGGCCCGGGTTCGACAGCAGCGCGGTGCCCCGGCGGCCCTTCCATCCGCGGCATTCGAGAACGAGGAAGCGTTCGGTCGCCTCGGCCACCGCGTCGGGACAAGACGCGCTGATGTAGGCGACCGTGCCCCTCTCGGCGAGACGACGACGTTGCCGTTGCAGCTCCTTGCGCCGTTTCACGGAGGCGAAGAGCGCCGGACCCGATGACGGATCGGCCGACTTTCGGAGGACGGCGCGTTCTTCGTGACCGAGAAACCTCAGTCGCTGCGGCTCGCGGGCCAGCAGCATGCGCGCAACGGCACCGTCACCGTGCAGCCGCGTGACCACCATCGCCTCGGCGCGGGGCCAGCGCCGGGCGATCGTGGCGAGGATGGCGGTCAAGGCTTCGGCACCGCGCTCGCAGTCGAGCAGAGGCGTGCCGAGGGCCGCCTGCTCGTCGCGGAACGCGCGGACCACGCCTCGTGACGACAATGTCGGCGCGGCGATCGGCAGCAACGCCAGCAGACGGGAGCTGTCGCCGTCCTCCCAGACCAGGACGATGCCCGGTCGTCGCGCCGGCGACACGTGGCTCATGAGGGGCAGAGCGAAGCCCGGCTCGAGGAAGACGTTGGGCTCCATGGCGCGGCTGCAGAGATCCGCCCATTCGCTGGTGACCGCGTAGAGCTTGTCGACGGCGACCCGCTCGACCCGGAGCGGGGGAGCGCTCTCGATGCGGACCCCCGCCTCGGACGTCCGTTCGGTTTCGATCGTTACGCTCACGCCCCACCTGCCCTATAGGGCCGGCGCGACGTGCCGTTCCGGGACGGAACGAGGTTGTCGAAGCGCCAGCCCTCCCGGCGGCTCAAGTCTCGGGCCAACCCACCTTCTCAGTCGGCGAGCGCCGCCCGGGCGAAGCGTTGGAAGGCGCGGGCGCGATGCGAAAGTGCCCGCGAACCGTCGGGCGGAATGCCGTGCTTCTCCTTAGCGCTCATCTCGCCGAACGTGCGGGCGTGTCCGTCCGGCTGGAAGATAGGGTCGTAACCGAAGCCGAGCATGCCCCGCGGCGGAAACACGAGGACGCCGTCGACGCGATCCTCGACACCGAGAACCGGCTCGCCGCGCCGCGCCAGGGCCAAGGCGGAGACGAAATATGCATGATATGGCGGCGGCGAGTGGCGCTCTTCGAGACGGCGGCGGAGCGTCTCAGTCGCCTCGGTGAAGCCCCCGGCCTCCTTGGCGAAACGGGCGGAATGAACGCCAGGCTCACCGTTCAAGGCCTCGACGCAGAGGCCCGAATCGTCAGCGAAGGCAGGCAGACCGCTGGCGCGGCAGGCGGCCTCCGCCTTGATGGCGGCGTTGGCGGCGAAGGTCGTCCCCGTCTCGTCCGGCTCGCCGAGCCCGAGGTCCGCCGCCGACACGGCCTCGATCCCGTAGGGACCGAGCAGCTCGCGCATCTCACGCAGCTTGCCGGGATTGTGAGTGGCGACGACGAGCCGACCGGTGATCAGGCGAGGCATCTCGCGTCTTTCAGGTGAGCGCCTGCTTCTGCAAGGCCACGAGGTCGGCGATGCCGGCTTTGGCCAGCGCCATCATGCTGGCGAGCTCGGCCTCGGAGAACACCGCGCCCTCGGCGGAGGCCTGCACCTCGACCAGCATGCCGGCGCCCGACATGACGAAATTGGCGTCGGTCTGCGCCTCGGAGTCTTCGGCATAGTCGAGGTCAAGCACTGGCTCGCCCTGGTAGATGCCGCATGACACGGCAGCGACGTGGTCGCGAAGCGGGTTCTCCTTGACGATGGAGCGCGAGCGCATCCAGTCGAGGCAATCGTGCAGCGCCACCCAGGCGCCGGTGATCGAGGCCGTGCGGGTGCCGCCGTCGGCCTGCAGCACGTCGCAGTCGATCGTGATCTGGCGCTCACCCATGCCCTGCAGGTTGGTGACGGCACGCAGGCTGCGGCCGATCAGGCGCTGGATCTCCTGGGTGCGGCCGGACGGTTTGCCCGATGTCGATTCGCGCCGGGTGCGGGTATGCGTCACGCGCGGCAGCATGGCGTATTCGGCCGTGACCCAGCCCCGACCCTGCCCACGCAGCCATGGCGGCGGCTTGTCCTCAAGCGAAGCGGTGCAGAGCACGTGCGTGCCGCCGAACTTCACCAGGCAGGAGCCTTCCGCGTAACGGGCGACCTTGCGCTCGAGCGTCACGGGACGCAGGTCCGCGGGGGCGCGTTTGGAAGGTCGCATGGAGGCTCCGTGTTGGACGAGGCGCTCTCGTAGGGGCGCAGCGATGGCGAGGCAACCATCCTTCGACGGAGGCAAGTCGCAGGGATCGATTTCAAAGCTCGAGCATTTCAGAGACATACACGCTGAGATGCATCCGATGACCGCCTTGGTTTCCCGCTTCGCCCTCCGCGGTCGTTCGATCTCGAGCGCCGACTACGAGGCGCTCCGCCAGACGGCTCCGAAGACGTCCCGCCGCGCCGCAAATTCCTCCCACAGCAGGCGTTGGACCGGAGGCACCGAGACCGTCGAGCGACCGGCTCGCTTCGCCGCGTGATTCCCTAGACTTCGAGCTTTTTCCTTCGTCATTCCGTCGCACGCCCCTGCTACCTCAGCAGCGGGGGATTGAGATGAGGCGTACGGGCCGCAGATTCGCGTTGATGGGTGCATCCTATGCTGTCGACAACGGGCTTGTCGTAAGACTTGGCTGCGATACGTCGGCGCCGATGACGGGCGTTCGATCCACGACATGGCTTCGACACGCGCCCGTGATTGACCTCACGCGGGCACTCTCCGTCGATCGTCATTCGCCTGCGGCGAGCTGCGCGTAGCGTTCGGGTTGAGGACCGTCGAGCGGGCGCTCTTCCATGAGCAGCATCATTCCGAAGGCGATCACGGCGCCCAATGCGACGAGGGCGAACACGAGGCGGAAGCTGGCGAGCAGCGCCGACTGAGCAAGGATCGATGGCGCGACCGCGGCCTGGGCGTGCGTTCCGAGAAGGACCGCGCCGAACACCGCCACCGACACCGCGCCGCCGAGCTGGCGGCATAGGTTGGCCGTCGCGGTCGCCGTGCCCAGCTGGTGCAGGGCCACAGCATTCTGGATGGAGACGGTGGAGATCGGCAGCAGCGTGCCCAGCGCAACCGAGATGACGGCCAGCACGAGGCTCACGCCCCAGACCGGCATCGTTCCGGCGAAAGCCGCCAGGACCAGCGCCGCAGCGACCGCGCACGGCATGGCGGCCAGCGGCAGCCGCTTGTAGTGCTCGCGCGTGGCCATCGCTCGCCCCGCCATCAGCGTGCCGGCGACGGTGCCCACGGTCAGAGGCAGCAGGGCGACGCCGGACTGCGAGGCGCTGAGCCCGCGCAGGGTCTCGAACAGGATCGGCGCGTAGATGGCCAGGCCGAGGAAGAGCCCCACGCTCAGCGTGGCCGCGGCGGTGGCGAACAGCACGACCTTGTTGAACAGCACGTCGAGCGGGATGAGCGGTTCTTCTGCGGCCTTGAGCCGGAGATAGAAGGCCAGGAAGAGCAAGGCGCTGGCCGTCAGCACGCCGAAGGTCCGCCAATCGACCCAGCCGAAACGCGCGCCCGCCCACGACAGCGCGACGAGAAGCGTGGACGTCGAGGCGACCAGCAACACCGCGCCGAGGATGTCGAGCTTGTGCCGTCGCTCGTGGCGCGGCAGTCGCTTCAGCGGCGCAGCCGTCATCAGGTAGGCCGCCGCGCTCAGCGGCACATTGATCCAGAAGATCATCTGCCAGGTCAGGTGCTGGGCGAAGAAACCGCCGAGCACCGGACCGGCCACGCTCGCGGTGGTGAAGGCGGTGGCGAAATAGACCTGCCACCCGGCACGCTCGCGCGGACTCAACATGTCGCCGGTGATGGTCTGAGACAGCGCCAGCAGTCCGCCGCCGCCGATCCCCTGGACGAAGCGGGCGGCGACCAGAGCGGGCATGCTCGGCGCGAGCGCACAGAGTACCGATCCGACCGCGAAGATGACGATGGCGGCGAGCAGCACGACGCGGCGACCGTGGATGTCCGACAGCTTGCCGTAGATCGGCACCGCCGCGGTCGCCGCCAGCAGGTAGGCGGTGACGACCCACGGCAGGTGCGCCGCGCCACCGAGATCGCGGCCGATGGTCGGCAGCGCGGTCGCCACGATGGTCTGATCGAGCGCGCCGAGCAGCATCGCCATCATCAGCCCGAAGATGATGCGGCGGATTTCGTGCGCAGCCAGGGGTGCCGAAGCGCTCGACGCGATCGTTGAGGTTGAAACCATGAGCCGGAGATCGGGCCAATGCTGCGTTGCGACAAGAGCCCCGTCGTCGCCGCTGCCCTGCGGCAAGCGCATCGAGCCGCTAAGCGGAGACCGGCGCGCGGCAGGCGGACACGATGGCGAGGAAATCCCCGGCCTTGAGGCTGGCGCCTCCGACGAGCGCACCGTCGACGTTTTCGACCGCCATGAGGTCGCGGGCGTTCGAAGGCTTCACCGAGCCGCCGTAGAGCAGGCGTATGCCGGCGCCCCCGTCCGGCATCAGCCGGGAGATTTCCTCGCGCATGAAGGCGTGCATCTCGCGGATGTCGTCGGCGGTCGGCGTGACGCCGGTGCCGATCGCCCAGATCGGCTCGTAGGCCAGCACCAGGCGGGCGGCGTCGGTGCCGGTCGGCAACGAGCCGGACATCTGGCGTTCGACGACCGCGAGCGCACGGTTCTCGTCGCGGTCCTCCTTGGTCTCGCCGACGCAGATGATGACGTCGAGCCCGGCGCCCATGGCGGCCACCGCCTTGCGGCGCACCGCCACGTTGGTCTCGCCGTGGTCGGCGCGCCGCTCGGAATGGCCGAGGATCACGTAGGTGGCGCCGGCATCGACCAGCATCGCGGCGGCGATGTCGCCGGTGTGGGCGCCGTGCTCGGCGCGGTGGCAGTTCTGGCCGCCGACGGCGAGCGCCGTGCCTTCGGCGATGGCGCAAGCGTCGCGCAGGAGCGTCGCCGGGGGGCAGACCAGCACCTCGACGTCGCCGGTTTTGCCGTCGCGCACCGCGTCACGGATCGCCTCGATCTGCGGCAGGTCGGCGCGCAGCCCGTTCATCTTCCAGTTTCCGGCAACAAGCGGTCGCGGTGGTCGCGCCATCGGCGGCAGGCTCCCAGAACTCTTCGGATCGCCGCCGACGGTCTCGTCCGCTTGGCGCGAGCCGTCCCCTAGCATCGAGGCCCGCTTTCGGCAAAGGTTGCCAAGGGACAACGGTTGAGGCACCACATCGCGCCTTCAGCCGGCTTCACCGCCCCAGCGAAACGCGACGGAACCCTCCATGCTCACGCAGATGCGCGCGCTCTCCCAGAACTTCTTCGGGCGTGCGATCCTGGGCATCGTGCTCGTCCTCATCATCGGCTCCTTCGCGATCTGGGGGATCGGGGACCGCTTCACCGGCTACGACGCCAGCCAGATCGCCCGCGTCGGCTCCGGCAAGATCACCATCGACCAGTACCGCAACGCGTTCCAGACTGAGCTGCAGCGCCTCCAGCAGGAGCAGAAGCGCGGCATCACCGGCGACGAGGCCAAGCGCGCCGGCATCGACCGCAAGGTGCTCTCGCGCCTGCTCACCGACACCTTGCTCGAGCAGCAGGCGGCGAAGCTCGGCCTCGCCGTCGGCAACGACGAGATCGTGCGCGTCATCGAGCGCGATCCGTCCTTCTCCAATCCGGCCAGCTCGAGCTTCGATCGAAGCCGCTTCAACACGATCCTTCGCGACAACGGCTACAGCGAAGCCAGCTACGCCACGGCGCAGCGTCGGCTGATCCTGCGACAGGAAGTGTCCGAGTCCGTCGTCGGCGGGCTTCAGCTTCCCACGATCATCTCCGACGCGGTGCACCGCTTCCAGGCGGAGGTCCGCGACGCCGACTTCTTCATCCTGCCGCCGGCGGCGGTCGGCACCGTGGCGGCGCCGAGCGAAGCCGACCTGAAGAGCTATTACGACTCGCACAGCTTCACCTACACGGCGCCGGAGTTCCGCAAGCTCGACGTGCTGGCCATCGTGCCGGCAAATCTGGTGAAGCCGGACGCGGTGACGCCCGACGAGGTCCAGAAGCGCTATGACGAGCAGAAGGCCCTGCGCTTCGAGCACGAGCGCCGGATCGTGGATCAGCTGGTGTTCTCCGACGCGGCGGCGGCGCAGGCGGCGGAGGCCAGGATCAAGGGCGGCGAACCGTTCGACAAGGTGGTCTCCGACGAGAAGAAGACGCCGACGGACGTGTCCTTGGGCACGGTCGGCAAGACGGACATCGTCGACCCTGCGGTCTCGGCTGTCGCCTTCACCCTGCCCGAAGGCGGGACGAGCGCACCGGTTAAGGGACAATTCGGCACGGTGCTGGTCCACGTCTCCAAGATCATCGCCGGCACCACGCAATCGTTGATGGAGGTCTCGGCCCAGCTGAAGGACGAGATCGCCATCGTCAGGGCACGGCAGCAGGCCAAGGCGGACGCCGAAAAGGTCGAGGACGCGCGCGCCGCCGGCAAGTCGCTGGCGGAGGCCGCCGCCGGCGTCGGCCTCAAGGTCCGCACGGTCGACGCGATCGACGCGCAGGGCCGCGACAGGGATGGCAAGCCGGTCGAGGGCCTCGCCGCCGGTCCGCAGCTGCTCAAGGGGGCGTTCAGCTCGTCCGAGCTGAACGCCGACTCGGAGGCTATTCCGACGAGCGACGGAGGCGTCGAGTGGTTTTCCGTGGCGTCGATCGACCCCGCGCGTCAGCTGCCGTTCGCCGACGTCAAAGCCAAGGTCGAGGCGGCGTGGCGCGCCGACGAGACCGTGCGCAAGCTCGCGGCGGAAGGCGACAAGATCGTCAAGGCCATCGACGGCGGCCAGACGTTGGCCGCGGCGGCGGCCGCCGCCAAGCAGCCGGTGATGCAGGTGCGCAACGTCGGGCGCGGCGGCGCGCCCGAGCTTCCCTCGGCGGAGGCGACCGCCCTGTTCGAGCATCCCGTCGGCAAGGCCGGCTCGGTCTCGGCGCAGGGTCGCGGCCGGATCGTGTTCAAGGTCGAGGCGGCCCGCGTGCCCCCTGCCGATCCGAACAATCCCGAGTTCAAGAAGCTCATCGATCAGGTGAAGAACGGCTTCGAGGAGGATGTCACCCAGCAATATCTCGGCAAGGTGCAGGCCGAGGTCGGCGTGACGATCAACCAGAAGGCGCTCGCCACCGCGCTGGGCGACGAACCCGGCAGCTGATGACGTCTCCGTCCTTCGAAGCCTTCGCCCCGCGCTACGCCGCGGGCGAGCCGCAGCTCGTCGCCGCGACCCTGATCGCCGATCTCGAGACGCCGGTGTCGGCCTACCTCAAGCTGTCGGCGAGCCGCGCGGGACGTTGTTTCCTCCTCGAATCCGTGGAAGGCGGCGCCGTGCGCGGCCGCTACTCGATGATCGGGCTCGATCCCGACATCGTGTTTCGCGCCAGTGGCGGCCGTGCCGAGATCGCCCGCGATGCCCTCGCCGATCCGGAGAATTTCGCGCCCTGCCCCGAGCCGCCGCTCGTTGCCTTGCGCGCCCTGATCGCCGAGTCGCGCATTTCCTCGGCGGTCGAGGACGCGCTTCCGCCGATGGCCGCCGGCGTCTTCGGCTATCTCGGCTACGACATGGTGCGCGAGATGGAGCGGCTGGCGCCGGCCAAGCCCGACCCGATCGGCGTGCCCGACTCGATCTTCCTGCGGCCGACCCTGATGGTGGTCTTCGATACGGTGCGCGACGAGGTGTCGGTTGTGACGCCGGTGCGGCCCAGGCCGGAAGAGGATGCGCGCGATGCCTATGCCCGCGCCGAGACGCGCCTCGGCGCGGTCATCGCGATCCTCGAAGGGCCGCTGTCCCACGGCGCGGCCAAGGCCTCGCGGGCGCCGCTCGCCGCAATCGAGCCGGCGAGCAACACGCCGCCGGAACGTTTCCTCGCCATGGTCGAGCACGCCAAGGAATACATCCGCGCCGGCGACATCTTCCAGGTGGTGCTGTCGCAGCGTTTCTCGACGCCCTTCGCCCTGCCCGCCTTCTCGCTCTACCGCGCGCTGCGGAGGGTCAATCCGGCGCCGTTCCTCTGCTTCCTCGACTTCGGCACGCACCAGATCGTGTGCTCTTCGCCCGAGATCCTGGTGCGCGTGCGCGACGAGACCGTCACGATCCGTCCGATCGCCGGCACGCGCTGGCGCGGCAAGACGCGTGTCGAGGACGAGGCGCTCGCCGCCGACCTGCTGGCCGACGAGAAGGAATGCGCCGAGCACCTGATGCTGCTCGACCTCGGCCGCAACGACGTCGGGCGCGTGGCGGCGACGGGCACGGTCACCGTGACCGAGCGCTTCGCCATCGAGCGCTACAGCCACGTCATGCACATCGTCTCCAACGTCGAGGGGGTGCTCGACCCCGCCCACGACACGATCGACGCGCTGGCCGCCGGCTTCCCTGCCGGCACGGTTTCGGGCGCGCCCAAGGTGCGGGCCATGGAGATCATCGACGAGCTCGAGACCGACAAGCGCGGCATCTACGCCGGCTGCATCGGCTATTTCGGCGCCGCCGGCGAGATGGACACCTGCATCGTACTGCGCACCGCGGTGGTGAAGGACGCCACCATGCACGTCCAGGCAGGCGCCGGCATCGTCTACGATTCCGACCCGCAGAGCGAGGCGCGCGAGTGCCGCAACAAGGCGCAAGCCTTGTTCCGCGCGGCCGAGGAAGCCGGGCGCTTCGCTGGCTGACGCCCTGCCCCCATGACCCGGCCTCATCATTGGGCCGCC